>NZ_JBVJIA010000017.1:94999-188539 GCF_055586505.1 Streptosporangium sp. NPDC050148
TTGCCCCCCCTTTTTTTTTTCCCCCCCCCCCTCCCCCCTCCCCCCCCCCCCCCCCCCCCCCCCCCCCCCCCCCCCCCCCCCCCCCCCACCCCCCCCCCCCCCCCCGGGGCGCGAGGATCAGCGTTCGGCCAGGACGATCACCGAGTCGCCGGGGCCGAGCCGGAGCGGACGTGACTTGTCCGGGTTGAGGACGACGCCGAAGTGCGGCGCCTCGTTCTGCCGATCCGCCAGGCGGTAGCCGATCGCGGTCTCGCCCCGGCGGCGGGCCGACTCGATCACCGAGGCGAAGTCGACCGGCGCCCCCGGCCGGACGTACCGTTCGGCCGGACGCGGGTAGATCTCCGAGCCCCGGGAGTCGAAGAGGCAGCCGAACACCTCGGCCAGGTGCCGGTTCTCGGCGAGCTGCGCCAGCAGCAGGCCGATCACCGTGTCGCTGATCACGATGTCGTCGGCCTCGGTCACCTCGGCCAGGCCCCGGTTGTGCTCGTCGTGCATCTCGCTGACGATCGAGTAGCGCTCGTGCAGGGTGGTCTGCATGTCGCGCAGGTGGAGCAGCGTCGTCAGGGTGCGGATGTCCGCGTGTCCGGGGTCGAAGCGGTCGTCGGAGAGCACGATCACGTGCTGGTAGAGGCCCAGGCCCAGCGACTCCAGCGCGTAGCGGTCGGAGGTGTCGCACTCCTTGACGTTCACCGTGAGGTTCTTCAGCCCGTCGAGGACGGCCGTCGCCCCCGGGTGGTCGGAGGCGATGTCCAGCATGGAGCCCGGCGCGACGTAGGCGTCCAGGTAGCGGACGATCTGGCGGCCCCGGCCGTTCCAGTTGAGGACCAGCGTGCGCTCGGGGCTCGGCCCGGTGCGCTCGTAGGAGACGATCGCCTCCTCCCGGGCGCCGGGCATGCCGTCGGCCAGATGGATCATCGAGTCGTCCTGGGCGATGACGATGATCTCGTCCGAGGCGGAGATCACGGTGTCCATGGGCGGGTTCAGCGCGATCCCGTCCGCCCGGCGCAGCCCGATCACCGTGGCGGTCTGGTAGGCCGGGAGCGCCGAGCCGTACGTCATGCCGGTGAAGTGCGGATCCGAGCGCAGGTAGATCTCGCCGCCGGTGAAGTCGAGCAGGTCCATGCAGACCACCGAGACGCCCGACTGCCGCGACGACTGCACGATGAGCCGGGAGGCGGTGTCGTCGGAGTCGACGAGGTGGACGTCCGGGCCACCGGCCAGGCGGGCGGCGGCCATGTTGGAGCTCTCGGCGATGGCGGCGACCACCGGGGGGTGGTCACCGTCGCGCCTGGCCAGGGCGAGCAGCGTCTTGATGACGTGCGCGTCGGGATTCTCCCCCTGCGGGGACAGGACGACCACCGAGCGGGCCGAGCCCAGGTTCATCAGGTCGAGGTCGGTCGGCTCGGAGGGGCGGCCGGTCCGGCAGACCAGCCGGGTCCTGCGGGTGTCGCCCACGAACTGCCGGATCTCGTCCTCCATGGCGAGCTTGTCCTTGTCGGCGAGGATCGCGATGACCGACTTGCGGTCGCTCGCGTGGGCCTGGACCAGCTCGCTGATGATGGTGAACACCTGCTCCGACCAGCCCAGGACCACGATGTGACCGGTCTCGATGATGCGGGACCTGCCCTTGCGCAGCTTCTCGAACCTGCCCATGAGCCCGTTGGCGAGGATGCCGACCAGCGCGCTGACGATGAAGATCCCGCCCAGTGACGCGATGAACATCAGGGCGACGAACGGCGCGCTCCCGGTGTCGGTGGCCACCTTGCCGGGGCTCAGCGTGCGCATCAGGGTCGTCCACAGCATGCCCGCGGCGCCGTGGTGCTCGGCGGCCTCGCGCGGGGTCAGCCACAGGCTCGCCGCCGTCACCAGCACGATCAGGCTGAACGAGATGAGGGCGAGCCACCCGATGAGGGCCGTCGTACCACGCGACATGGTGTTGTCGAACCAGTAGCGCAGCCGTTCCCGGAACGTCGCCCGTGACACGGATCGCCTCCCCCCGTGAGTGAACAATGTCAACGATCGCATGGAATCGTAGGCCACCACGGGGGTTCGGGTGTCTGACCGGGATCGGTCAGGCCCGCCGTCCCGCCCGTCAGGGCAGCTTGGTCCAGGGGCCCGGGGCGTGATCGTCCTTGGGGATCCACAGGGCGGGCTGGAGCTCGCGCAGCCTCGGGTCGCAGCCGTCGTTCCAGGGGAAACGGCCCGCGGCGTCGGGCCAGACGATCTCCATGAAGGGCAGCGGGGGCCGCTGGTAGAAGTGCAGCGCCGTGCCGAAGAGCGACCGGTACCAGCTCGTGTCCACCGGCTTGGCGACGACCGGGTAGTTCCTGATCACGTCGTCCCGCTCGCGACCCTCGGCCAGGTGGTGCCCGGCGGCGATCCCGTCGGCCAGCGTGCTGAGGCAGTTGCCCATCACGTCCACCCGCAGGCCGAACATGGCCACCTCGGGGGAGCGGAGCGTGTGCCAGAGCCCGACGGTGAACGCCCAGCCCGGCCCGTCCTCGTCCTCGGGGACCATGACGACCGCCCACCCCCGGTCCCGTACGTTCCGTATCGTCCGCAGATCCGCCTCGTCGAGCTCCACCTCGCTCCGGACACACAGCAGACAGTGACAAACAGGCTGGTCGGACATATACCGAGCGTAGTGCGCCACGGGCATCGAAGTGGACGGCGCGGGCCCGGCCCCGATGGCCGGGACCGGACGCCGGTCCGCTCTCGCGTGCGGCGCCCTCGGCCGCTCCCCGGCGGCCGGGCCCGGCCCCTCGCAATCACCGGGCCCGGATCCTGCGCAATCCACCGGGCCCGGCCCCTGCGCGGTCACCGGGCCCGGAGATCTCGTGGCAGGTCCCCCGGGGACCCCTCAGGGAAGATCACCGGGAGCGGAGGTCCCCGGGAGGATCCGTTCGGCGGGGGCTCGCCGCACCCGGCCGCCGGCCCGCCGTACGCCGGTCCTGGCGGGCGGGGCGACCGGCGCCGCGCCCGGCGTCCTGGCGGCCGGGCGGTGCCCGCCGCCCTCGACCTGAAGGCCCACGGCGTGCGCGACCTGCGACGGCGTCAGCTGCGTCGTGTCGACGACCTTCCCCTCGCGGATCAGCCAGGGCAGGGCGTCGAGGTAGTCCGGGAGGTGGTCCAGCCGCCACTGCCGGGCCTCGGGGTCGGCGGTGTCCTCCTCGATCCGCCGGGTCAGGGTGGCCTGGTCGGTGTGGAGCACGACATGGTGGACGGGGATGCGGGACCGCTCCAGCCGGGCCCGGATCTCCGTCCAGTACTTCTCGACGAGGACCGTCTGCGGGACCACGAGAACCCCTCCGACGTACGCGAGCAGCCGCCGGGCGGTCTCCACGACCAGGCCCCGCCACGGTGGCCAGTCCTGGAAGTCCTCGACCGGCGGCAGGTCCGGGACGTGCCGCAGCATGACGCCGACCTGCTCCGGATCGAAGAGCCGGGCCTCGGGGATGATCGAGACGAGCTCCCGCGCGGTCGTCGTCTTGCCCGCGCCGAATGTGCCGTTCAACCAGACGATCATGACATCGAGGGTAGCCACCCCGCCCGATCCTGTCGTACGGGGATGCGAGACTCGCATGTCCGCGACCCCGGCCGACCCCGGCCGACCCCGGCCGTGACGGCACGCGGGTCTCCCGCGTCGTTCAGTCCGGCGTGCGGGCGAACAGTTCGAGATGGAAGCACCGGGTGCAGCGGAAGGCCTCGACGTCCCAGCGGGTCTTCCCGAAGCGCTTCACGCCGCCGAAGATGCCGCGTTCCAGCGGACCCGCGATCCAGCGGGCGTAGCCGTGGGAGTGCTCCCCGCCGTCCTCGACGAATCCCGGCTCCAGGTCCGTGCCGTCACACTGGGTGCATCGCATGCCCGTATTGTGCCAGCGCCCCGATCCCGCGTCCCGGGGGATCTCCCTGCCCCGGGAGCCCGCGGGGACCGATGGCCACGGGCCGGAAAACCGGTCGACACGGCAGGAACCACCCTGGAAAACTGGCCACCGGCCATACCCGCAGGGGCCGCCCTCCGGCCGCGTCCGTCACCCCGTTCTCCCCCCGACCTGGAACGACCGGCCGTGAGCGCCGGGACGGGGGCACGCGGAAGATCATTCACAACGGTAGGTGAACCATGGACCCGATCGGCGAGAAAGAGATCCGCGGATCCTTCGTCAACTGCTCCAAGGGGGAGGCGCGCAGGATCAACCTGCCCAGGGCCCTGCCCGAGCTGCCCTGGGCCGATCTCGACTTCCTGGGCTGGCGCGACCCCGGCGCACCGGACCGCGGCTACCTGGTCGCCGGGCATCGGGGCGAGCTGGTCGGCGTCTGTCTGCGCGTCGCGCAGGAGGTCCGCAGGAGCTTCACCAAGAGCACCGTCTGCTCGGTCTGCGTCACCCCGCACCCCGGCACCGGGGTATCCCTGTTCGTCGCGCCCCGGGTCGGCGCCGCGGGCCGCCAGGGCAACACGGTCGGCACCTACATGTGCGCCGACCTGGCCTGCTCCCTGTACGTACGGGACATCAAGAGGTCCGAGCCCGGCGTGCGGTTCGAGACGCTCACCACCGAGGAGCGGATCACGCGGGCCGTCACCAACCTGGAGGGCTTCCTGGACAAGGTCTTCGACGGCGACCTGCGCTCGGCGTGAGCCGGTCCTGGGCCGTGGCCCGCGCTCGGCGTGAGCCGGCCCGGGGCCGTCGCGGACCCGCCCCGACCCCGGCCGGCAGGCGGTGAGTAGGCTCGTCACGACCGTGCTGAGCTGCCAGGACAGTGTCGCACCCGACTGGCCGAGAGATCGCCGTGAAACTCACCGAAGAACTGCTCGCGCTGCTGCGCCGGCCGAGCACCTGCTATCTCGCCACCTCGATGGCCGACGGCTCGCCGCAGCTGACCCAGACCTGGGTCGACACCGACGGCGAGCACGTGATCATCAACAGCGTGCAGAGTCACCTGAAGACCAGGAACATCGAGCGGGACCCGCGCGTGGCCGTCGCCGTCTCCGACCCCGCCGACCCCTCGCGCTACTTCCAGGTACGGGGCAGGGTGCTCAAGGTCGTCACCGAAGGCGCGGCCGACCACATCGAGATGCTCGCCCAGCGCTACCTCGGCACCCCCTACCCCTGGTACGGGGGCCGTGACCAGGTCCGCGTGATGTTCGTCATCGAGCCGGAGAAGATCAGCGGCATGGGCTGACCCTCAGGCCCGGAGGAACGCGTCGATCGGCCCGGTCTGGCCGAGGATGGCGTGACCGGCCTCGGGGAGCAGGTTCACGGTCGAGTGCGGGACGCACTCACGGACGCGCCGCGCGGTCCCGCGGGAGTCCAGCATGGCGTCCCGGCCGCCGACGATGACGAGCACGGGCATGTCCAGGCCGCGCAACGCCTCGTCGGAGAACACCGGCAGCCTCTCCCTGCGCGGGTTGAAGTGCGTGAACGTCAGGACGACGGCGTCGAGCACCTCCCGGTCCCGCTCCCCGTCCAGCCCTGCCACGGCCATCGCCGACTCGCGCAGCCCGCCGCGCCGGAACGGGCGGGTCAGCAGGGCCTTGAGGATCCAGCCGACCCTCTGCCGTCCCACGCCGCCGGGGCACAGCAGGGCCAGGCGGGTCACCCGCTCCGGGCGGCGGATCGCGTAGTCCAGGGCCGTCCAGCCGCCGAGGGACGCGCCGACGAACGCGGCACCGGTGATCCCGAGCCCGTCGAGTACGTCGTCCAGCCAGAGGGACACGGCGTCGGAGTCCAGGGCGGGACGCGAGGGCGCGCTCAGCCCCGGCTCGCCGACGAGGTCGACGGCGTACGTGCGGAAGTGCCGGGACCAGGTGGCGACGTCCTCCCGCCACATCGACGTGTTCGCGCCCGAGCCGTGCAGCAGCACCAGGGGCGGCGCGTCCCGGGGGCCGGAGGCGAGGACGAAGGTCTCGCCCTCACGGGTCGGCACCCGCAGGTGCTCGGCGGGGACCGGCCAGGCGTCCAGCACCCGCCGGTAGGTGTCGCGGAGCTCGCGCTCACCGGCCTCGGACTTGTAGATCGTGGTCATGGAACCACCTCCTCGGCCACAGTGAAGGCCCTGTCACCGTGACAAGGTCAACCCGCGTGACGGTTGACATCTCCCTTCCCCTGCTCTCATTATGAACAGGCATTCATGAACGAATGTTCACAACGTGGGCGTCGTGGCCGTACCGGAGACGAGGGACGGTCACGCCGTCCGGCGAGATCCACGGAAGGGATTCGATGTCCTCCATCGTCAACACCGAGCAGGCAGAGGCCTGGAACGGCTACGAGGGCAACCACTGGGCCGATCACCAGGACAGGTACGACGCCGTGAACAGCGGCTTCAACGACCACCTGCTGACGGCGGCCGCCATCGGCGACCACGACCACGTGCTCGACGTCGGATGCGGCAACGGGCAGCTGACCCGGCTGGCCGCCCGCCGCGCGCGGCTCGGGCACGCCACCGGGATCGACCTGTCGGAACCGATGCTGGCGCGGGCACGTGCCACCGCGACCGGCGAGGGGGTCGCCAACGTGACCTTCACCAGGGGCGACGCCCAGGTCCACCCCTTCGCCGCCGCGAGCTTCGACGTGGCCGTGAGCCGGTTCGGCATCATGTTCTTCGCCGACCCGGTCGCCGCGTTCGTCAACATCGGACGCGCCCTGCGGCCGCAAGGACGCCTGGCCCTGCTGTCCCTGCGGGGGATGGGCGACAACGAGCTGGGCGCCGTCTTCGGGGCGATGGCGGAGCACCTGCCGCCGGACCCTGCCCCGGCCGACCCCGGCGCTCCCGGACCGGAGTCGCTGGCCGACCCGGACCGCGTCCACGAGGTGCTCACGGGCGCGGGCTTCGAGAAAGTGTCCTCCACGCCCGTCGACGCGCCCCAGGTGTGGGGCCGGGACGCCGAGGACGCGAGCCGGTTCCTCGGAGCGTGGGGGCCGGTCCGCTTCCTGCTCGACCAGGTCGACGAGGCCACCGCGGCCCGCGCCCGTGACGCGCTCACCGAGGCGCTGCGCCCCTACGAGGAGCCCGACGCCGTACGGCTGCGCGGCGCCGCCTGGCTGATCACCGCCACCCGTACCTGACCGTTCCGCCTCGGCGCGGCCCCGGGCGGTCACTACGATGTGATGCGATGTCACCCAGAAAAGCAGCCGCCCTGCGTGACGGCGAGGGCGACCGGAGCCTGCGCGAGCACCTGATCGCCGCGGCCGGACGCCTCATGGCCCGGCGCGGCACGGCCGGGCTCACCGTACGCGACATCGCCCGCGAGGCGCAGGTCGCCGACGGCGTGCTGTACAACCACTTCGAGGGAAAGGAAGAGCTCCTCGCGCTCGCCCTGCACGCCCATGTCCGGACCGTCGAGCGCGAGCTGGGCGAGCGGCCCACCACGGCCGGGAGCGGGACGGTCGAGGACAACCTGCGCGCCTACATCACCCAGGGGCTGGCGCTGCACGCCGCGATCCTGCCCTCCTTCGCGGGCCTGCTCGGCCGGCCCGAGGTCCTGGTCCGGTTCGCGAGCCTGCCCAACCCCGTGGCGGGCGGGCGGGGACTGCGGGCGGACCTGGCCGCCTACCTGCGCGCCGAGCGGGACCTCGGCCGCCTCGCCCCGGACGCCAACACCGAGGCCGCCGCCACGATGATCATCGGTGCCTGCCACGAGCTGGTCCTGCCCCACCTGCTCGGCGGCGGTACGACGACCGCGCTGGAGATCCCCCCGGGGTTCGTCGACGAGCTGCTCAGCGTCGTCCTGAAGGGCATCGGCCCGGCACCGTCGTCCTGAACGGTGCTCGCTTCGGCACCGCACCTGTCGGCCTGAACGCTGTCGCCCCGTCCCGGCACGGCCGTTCCGAACGATGTCGCTCCGCCCCTCCTTTCCGAGCCGGACCAGGTCACGGGCGAAAAATGCGTATTCGATCGTCCCCTCGTACGAAAAAGCTCCCGAATTGGGTCTTATGGGCTGATCACGCGAATGCCATACTGGCCGCGCCCAAAACCTTGATCAGGGAGACCGATTCAATGCGCAAATCCTTCAAATCAGCCCTCGTCGCGCTCAGTGTCGTCGCCGCATCCGTCGTCTTCGCGCAGCCCGCAGCCGCCGAGACGCGCCACACCTGCCGGCCGTCCTACCTGACCAACAAGTGCGCCAGCGGCTACACCCCGGCCAGGACCGACCTGCACCGCGTGTGGATCGGCCTGGACACCACCTCCATCGCCACCTGGGAGGTCTGGGACCGCGAGACCGGCGTACGGGTGGGCCGCGGCACGGTCAGCCCGAACAAGAGCTTCCGCGGTGCGGTCAACGGCCTCTACGGCACGAAGTACCAGCTGACCATCAAGGCCGACTGGGGCACCTACGGGTTCATCTGCGACTGCTGACCACCTGCCCGCCACCGTACGGCGACCGTCGCCGCACGACCGGGCACGACGCGCGGCCACCGGGTGGTCCCCGTCCGTCGACATGACGGCCGGGGATCACCCGGTGGCCGTTCGCGTCCCCGGCCACCGACCCGGGCGAGATCCCTGGCTTCGCGACGGAAGGAACGACCTGGGATGCGCCGTCGTCATGCCCGGCTCAGTCGCGGTCGTACGGCCCCGTCCACCGGACCGGCGCACCGGGTCGTTCGGCCTCCGCGCCGGATGAGCCCAGCTCGAACCAGATGACGGTCCCGATGGAGTCGCGGTGGAAGCCCCAGCGGGTGGCGATCTCGTTGACGAGCACGAGCCCGCGACCTCCCGTGGCGGCCGGCCCGGAGTCCCTCGTACAGGGAACGCCGGAGGCTCCGGCGTCCTGGACGGTGACCAGTACGCCGTGAGCGGTGAACGCCACGGTGACGACGAACTCCCGAGGCCGGTCGTCCAGTTCGCCGAGGTCGGGCCCGTAGGTCTCGGTACGGGAGTCGGAGTGCCCGACGGCGTTGGTGGCGAGCTCGCTGGTCAGGAGCAGGGCGTCGTCGAGGAGCGGGTGACCGTCCCCCAGGAGCTCGGCGACGAAGTTCCGCGCCTGCCTGACCTGGTCACGACTGGCGGCGAACCGCTGGGAGATGACGGGCGTACGAGCCTGGGACGCCGACCATCCGGGTATCCGTCCCAGATGCGGTGACCACATCGCTCCCGGGAGGACCGGTCGAGTGGCGTCGCCGGTCGTCGTCCGGAATCGGTCGGCGAACACCCCGACGAGCGCGGACAGCAGTCGCACGGTCATTCCGGCCGTCCCCCTTCGCGTGCGATCCCGGTGTCGACCACGTCCGTCGTGTCCGCCGTATCGGTGTCGGCCGGTGCGCCGGTCGCGACGCCGCCGCGAGGAGAGCTCATACCTGAACCCCTCTCCGGTACGGCTCACGCCTGCCAGGCCGGAGCCGTACACCCGGTGGCGACTCCTGCCCGTGGGGCGGCGCGGCCATCGCGGCCGGTCGCGCGTGGCGTCCCCTGCCTGTGGGTGAGCTCGCAGGGGGATGGGCCGGTGCGCGCAGGGGCACGGTGGTCAGCGGGTTCGGCGTGACGTGTCCGGTCACGGGCGCGGGCAGCCGACCGCAGAGCCCGAGACGACGCCGGGCCGTCATGCGGGTACGGACCTGCGCCGGGGTGGGCTGCTCCCACAGGTGATCGGGCCGGTGCGGCAGGCCGGCGGCGTCGTGCGCGTACGGGGGATGACCGCACCAGCGACACCCGAGGGGCGAGGGCGGCCGCTCGGCATGCCAGCGGACCCTGACGATCTTAATGGTTCCCCTATGGTTGGACACAGGTCGCACCTCCACTGTGCGATCGAAGCTCTGCCCGGCGACCTCATTCGCCTGGCAGAGCCGCCTTCTACGACGTCGCCGACCACACTCGCGCCGTGGCCGGTGACCGAGCTTCCGTTCCGGGAAGCGCCGGTCCGAAGCGACACCTCGTCATCGAGGTCAGGTGGCCCGATCACCCGTATCAACGGCCGTTTCCGCATCCGTCGCTCCTTCACGCAGAGCGACGGTAGTGATGCGGAGAGGCAACGACATCAGTGCGGTTGATACTTTGGCGGGGACGGGAGCCAAGCGCGGTACGGCGGGTTACCGTGAGGCCATGGCCTACTCTGACCCGGCTGTGGAGAGTGTGGGAAGGCGCGTACGACGTGCTCGTAAGCGCGCGGGCATCACCCAGATCGAGCTGGCGCGACGCATCGGCCGCGCGCAGTCCTGGGTGTCCGGGGTGGAGAACGACAGCATCCCGCTGGACTCCATCGCGTTGATCAACACCCTCTCCCGGGTGTTGCGCGTCCACCCCAACGAGCTCACCGCGCGTCCCTACCGTGGCGACACGCCGGATGAGGATCGAGGGCACTCGGCGATCCAGGAGATCCGTCGTCAACTGGAACGCTACGACCTCGACCCCGAATGGTCCGGTGACGTACGCCCGATTCTCGAGCTGCGATCCGAGGTCGAACGTCTCATGTGGTTACGTCGGGAGACGCGCTATGCCGACATGGCCGACAGGACTCCTGCGCTGATCGCCGAACTTCAGGCGGCGACCCACCTCTGCCCTGACGCCGATCGCAGGAAGGCCTACCAACTGCTCTCGATCGCCTATCGGGCAGCCGACGCTGTCGCCTACAACCTCGGCTACGCCGATCTCTCGGTGATCGCCACCAACCGAATTCACTGGGCGGGAGAGCGAGCGGGAGACGTCTACAGTGAAGCGCTGTTCGCCTACCTACGGACCAGGAACCTGTGGGCCAGCACGTCATGGAACGACGCGCTCGCCGTGCTCGACATGGCATGCACGAAGATCGAGGGCGAGTACACCGCGGGTCATCCAGAGGCGCTGGCCGTCTGGGGAGGACTCCAACTGAGGGCCGCGATCACGGCAGCTCGTAAGAACGACGCCGATGAGGCATGGTCACGACACAGGCTCGCGGCCGAGGCGGTCACCCGACTTGGTGCACACCAGCGCACCAACTACTACGAGCTGTCCACCAACCAGCCCAACATCGACATCCACGGCGTAGCCATAGCCGTCGAACTGGGTGACGGACCGCAGGCCGTACAACGGGCACAGACGGTCCACCTCCCCAAGGACCTCCCTGCCAGTCGTGCCGGTTACCACCATCTGGACTACGCCCGAGGGCTGCTGTGGTGCGGTAAACGTGACGACGCCCTGACGGAACTCGAACGCGCGGAGAAGGTCGCTCCGATGCTCGTCCGCAACCACCCGATGGCCCAGCAGGCCGTACGAACGTTGCTGGAACTTGAGCGGTACGGGTATCGGGAGCGGATCCGGCGGCTCGGTGTGCGAATGCACATCCTTTGAGACCTTCGAAGGGAATCGATGGAGACTCGTATCCGAGGGAGGGGAAACCACTCTTATGAGGGTGGTTCGTGATCATTGTGAGCAGCCCTCATCGTCGAGGATCGACGAGCCGTGAACTCATCAAAGATTTTTTTGGCGGCCTGCTGGGCGTCCTCGTGCTCCCAGACGCGGATCACGAGCCAGCCCGCCGCCGTGAACAGGTCATCGGTCTCTGCATCACGTTCCCGGTTGCGTCTGACCTTTTCGGCCCAGTATTCGGCGTTGGTGGCCGACCTGGTGTGATGTTCCGGGCAGCCATGCCAGAAGCAGCCGTCAAGGAACACCGCGATCTTCGCTCGCGTGAACAGCAGATCGGCGGTGCGCCGTACGGTCGGCAAGGGACGAACCGACACGCGATAGCGGAGCCCTAGGGCGTGAACCGCCTTGCGCAGGGCCAGCTCGGGTTTGGTGTCTCGGCCTTTGTTCGCCTGCATGCTCTTACGAACCCCTGGGCTGGAGGCCTGCGCCGGCCGAGGGACGCTCATGCCGCCCACATCATCGAACTCGGGGTCCCGCCTGTGTGGACTTCCGTAGTGAGATCTCAGGACGCACGGAGATGCTCCGCCATGTGCCGAGCCAGTTCTTCCGCGAGAGGGACAGGGACGGCGTTGCCGATCTGTCGGGCGATCTCCAACTTGGTGCCACACCACCTGAAGTCATCCGGGAAACCCTGAAGACGAGCCGCTTCAAGGTGAGAGATGGCCCGAGGCTCGTCAGGATGTAAGTATCGCCCCTTCTCGGGCTTGAAGAACTCGGTTCTGATCGTCACGGACGGCTTGCCCCACACCAACCTTCCCATGACGTCTCCGGACCCAGTGGTGTGCTTCTTCCAGCAGTCCGCTTTCAGGTCTTCCGTCAGGTCGAAGCGGTTGCCTCCGGTGGGGATCGCCGCGAAGCGCCTCTCCGACAAGGACGTGTAGTTCCGGGTGATGTGAAGTTCTGAGGCGGTGTACGTCCCCGGCACCACCTTGCCGAAGGCGCTGAACTCTCGACCGGCGGGTAGGTCGACGTGACCCTTCGGGATCTTGGGTTCGAGGTCCGCCAGCACGTCCTTGATGGTCTTCCAGGCCGTGGCCGCCAACTGTGTGGGCGGGATCTCGATCTGTCGAAGATCTTTATGGGTGCCGATGACGATGGCGCGCCGACGTAGTTGGGCGGCCCCGAAATCGGTGGCCTTCAGAATATGAAAATCGATCTCATAATCCTTCAACCTGCCGGTTCTGGCTTCTGCCTGCAACTGGACGAACTGACGGGTCTTGAGAAACCGGTCGACGTTCTCGAGCAGGAACGCCTTCGGGCGGACTTTGACCAGCGTGTCGACGTAGCGCTCCCAGAGCTCGTTGCGTTCATCGTCTTCGCGCTTCGCGCCGAGATTGGAGAAGCCTTGGCAGGGAGGACCGCCGATGACGACATCGGCGGATGGCAGATCTCCTTGAATCCAGTCCGCGATGTCTCCGTGGTAAACGTGTTCCTCACCGAAGTTGGCCGCATAAGTGGCCGCTGCGAAGAGATTCTGTTCGACCGCGGCCACCGGAGTGAACGATCCGGTCGCCCGAAAACCTGCCGAGAGTCCACCACAACCTGCGAAAAGGTCGATGACGCGGAAGGGGGGAGTCGTGGCTTGGGAGGGATCGGACATCGACCTGTGATACCGCCCTCCATGCTACGAACCGGCGTTCGCATAATAAGGGCCGTCACGAAATCGTATGATCCAAAAGAGCCTAACGTTACCGGGGCGTGACAGGGCTTGTGGGGTCGAAGCGATGCCGTGTGATCGTGCTCAGCGTCTGAGGCGAGTCTTTCGGGCCCACCACCTTTAGAGTCGTCCCTGGTCAAGGCATATGGCAGGGCTGCGATGGGCTGTCGAGGCGGAAGATGTCCTCATCTGGGGCCGGTCGACGATCGACGCTCATGCGCTTTCGATCGTGATCGAGTCAACACTCATCGCGGCCCTCGGCCTCTGTCTTGCATGTGCTTATTGTCCGTTTTGTCGGGTGGACCATGAGGACATCACTCCCGTGACTCTCCGTTATGGATTCGGTGAGGGTCTGGAGTCCGGCAACATTCAGGATCACGCGCCTTCAACATCTCACCATGGCACGTTCCGCATTAATGTTCACAAAGCGGACGGCTTTTTGTTCCACTCTCGGCAAAGGTCGTCTTCGCGCCGTAATGTGATTCCCCTTCGGCCATGGCCGGGCATGGAGATGGTCAAGCGATGGGCGCACATCTCTTTGGAATGTCTCCCGATCGGGTATACGGCCGACGGGTCGGGTCGACTGGGATCCACGGAACGGTGAGGGAAGCGCGTGGGTGATGAGTTCGATCAGGTGTACGAAGTGTTCCGGAATCTCCTTGAAACCGGGACCCCGCAGGAAGCGGTGAAAAGCCTGCAGATCCTGCGTACGGATGACGACATCATCCAAAAGATCATCGCGCGTCACGAGCGGGAGATCATCCGAATCAGAGAGATGGAGGAGCCTCACTCTGTGGTGCTCGGGAACCGCGACACCTGGTACACCGGCCCACGCCCGCGTGACAAGTGTTGGCCGGCCATCGACGTCATGCTCCGGAAGTCGGACTGGTCGCAGGAGTCGATCAACAGCCTTGACGAGGCTTCGACCAGGATCGTGTCGCTGTTGAGCCATCCGAAGGAGAAGTCCTTCTCCACGCGTGGTCTCGTCGTCGGCTACGTGCAGTCCGGGAAGACGACCAACTTCACGGCGGTGATGGCCAAGGCCGCGGACCGTGGTTACAAGCTCTTCATCGTGCTCGCGGGGATCCATAACGGGTTGCGCCGACAGACGCAGGCGAGGCTCGTACAGCAGTTGGTCGAACCGAATCCCACGCGGTGGTCCCAGCTGACCGACATGGACAAGGATTTCGTTCCGACCGCCAACGCCGCCTCATTCTTCGGGAAGAGCAACAAGACGCATGTACTCTGCGTCGTCAAGAAGAACGCCACGGTGTTGCGTAAGTTCGCCACCTGGTTGAACTCTGCGTCGGATTACCTGCAGGACTGTCCGGCCCTCATCATCGATGACGAGGCGGACCAGGCGACGGTCGCGACCAGATCGATCAACCCGCTGATCCGTCGCATCCTGGACCGGTTGCCCAAGTCCGCGTACGTCGGATACACGGCCACTCCGTTCGCCAACCTCCTGATCGACCCGAGCGCGGACGATCTCTATCCGGAGCACTTCATCGTCAACCTGCCCAAGCCGAGTGGACATTTCGGCACCGAGGTCCTCTTCGGCCGGTACGCCCTCGACGGAGAGGATCCTGAGGAGGTCGATGACGGCTACGACATGATCCGACAGGTTCCGAAGGACGATGTCGAGTGCGTACGTCCTCACACGCGTGCCGAGGTTCAAGGTTTCACGCCGGAGATCACCGAGACACTCCGTGACGCGATCCACTACTTCTGGCTGAGCACGGCGGCCAGACGAGTGCGAGGCACAGGGAACCCGCACAGCACCATGCTGATCCACACCAGCGTCAACACCGCGGTGCACAACAGCTTTCGTGATCCTCTGTATCACCTGTGCGCGCAGATGAGAGGGCGGCTCGATGATCCGATCGTTCTCGACGACCTGCGCCGGCTATGGGACTCGGAGACCGCTCGTGTACCTGCGGAGGAGTTCGACGAGAACAAGGTCGAATTCGACGACCTCATGCCCCAACTGCCCAAGGTCCTCGACGATTGTCGGATCATCATGGACAACTCCAGCAGTGAGGATCGGCTGGACTACGAGAACGGGCCCGTCGTCGCCATCGCGGTCGGGGGCAACACACTGTCCCGGGGACTCACCCTTGAGGGGTTGTCCGTCAGTTACTTCGTGCGGGCAGTGTCCGCCTACGACACTTTGTTACAGATGGGGCGTTGGTTCGGTTATAGAAACGGCTACGCCGACCTGCCCCGCATCTGGCTGACGACGGAACTACAGGAGTGGTTCCGTCATCTGGCCACTGTCGAGACGGAGATGCGGCGTGACATCGACGTCTACATGACAGAGGACAAGACCCCCCTCACCTTCGCCGTCCGACTGCGCACACACCCGGCGCTGCGCGTCACGACCGCAGCCAAGATGAAGGCGGCGGTGAACGCCGCTTCCGCCTACGGGGGGCAACGTGTCCAGACCCGTTACTTCCACACCGACGCCGACTGGTTGAAGGTCAACCAGGAGGCGGCACGGACACTCATCATCGCAGCGTCCAATACCGCTGTCAGACGGCAGGAACGCCCTGAGGCCGGCCGCTATCTGTTCCGCGAGGTTCCCCACCAACATGTCATCGGGTTCCTGAACGCTTACCGTTTTCACGAGAAGTCGCAAGAATGCAATGCCGATCTACTGATCCGCTACATCGAGAAACGGGTGCGCGCTGCGGGGTCCCTTCGTCGATGGAACATCGCGATCATCGGCAATCCCGTCGGATCCGACGATCATAACTATGAGTTCGCTCCGGGCGTCGAGGTCGGGCGAATCGTTCGCGCCAGAATCCAAACCCCTGAAGCGGATTACGCCGACATCAAGACGCTGATGAGCCGTAGGGACGCCGCGATCGACCTGGAAGGGGACACCGGCCGGTTCGAAGAGAATCGGATCGTGGAGGAGCGTCTTCGGCAACTGCCCGGGATCGGTCTACTGACGATATACCCGATCGACAAGACGTCCCAGCCCGCACCCGCCAAGGTACGCCGTGCGCCGCTGAACGCCGCCGAACACGTCATCGGCGTCGGGCTCGTCTTCCCCAAGCCGAACGGTGACGACAGCACGGTCGAGTGGAACTACATCTCGGCGGACCTGTCCGGTGTGGAGATCGAGCAGGAGGACTTCAGCCCCATAGATGCCGAGGACATCGGGTGAGCCACAATGAGAACGTCCTCCGCGACCTCATCGAAGAACACTGGGCGGAACTGGCGGCAGAGCCGGTCTCTGCGACTCATGTGCTGCGCATGTCGGAACTCCCCGTCGACTCTGCGAACGGCGTTCTGGCTGCAGCGGTAGATCACGAAGGACATCGCCATCTTTTGGTGCCGGTCAAGGCGCACCAGAAGGTGCGACGCCGGCTCGACGGCCCCGTGCTGACGTTGAGGAGTCGTGCCCTGGAAGATGAGAACACCTTTCAGATCTACGCCGATCTGTGTTGTCTACGTACCGATCTGAACGACCTGTTCACCGGCCTGTGCGCGGACGTGCTCAAGACCGCGGGGGCTCAACCCGCCAATCCGATCAAAGCTCTCTATACGGTGCTCGACCGCTGGAAATCGTTGTTTCAGACAGGTAAAGCAGCACTCGGTGTGGAGCAGATGATCGGTTTGTTCGCAGAGCTCACCGTACTGGTGCGGCTCCTTGAAAAGGATCCGGGCGCCCAACGACTCTGGGTGGGCCCACGTGGACATCGACATGACTTCACGACCACGAAGAGGGCCGTCGAGGTCAAGGCCTCCGCCACTGTCGAAGGGCGTCGAACGAGGATCCACGGCCTGAACCAGTTGGAGGCGCCCGAAGACGGGACCTTGCAACTCGCCTGGTTCCGAGTGGCCCGAAGCGCCGATCGCGGTGATGGTCTGGCCGAGCTCGTGGCACGTGCGCTGCACCTGTGCGAGGAGGAGGTCGCGCTCCACGGTCTCTTGGCCGAAGCCGGATATCGGCCCGCCGATGCGGCCGCTTACCGCGACATCCGTTTCATGATCACTGAGGAGCGATGGTACGAAGTGGACGCGAACTTCCCCAGACTCATCGCTGAAGATCTCAGGAATCCGCGTGTTCCGGTCGCTGTTCTCGACGTCCACTACACGATCGATCTTTCTCGCGAGCCGCCGGTTCCTTTACATCCCGAGCAGATGAACGACCACCTCGCCGAGATGCTTGAGGAGTCCTCATGACCGACCCCGCCTGGTTCTCGGAGTCCTTTCCCGCAGGTGGTGCCAGCACCGCCGAGGGTATTCGCAATCAGCTCGGCCGCCCCAATCTGGATCTTCTGACGATCCTCGTACGGGAATCGACACAGAACAGCTGGGACGCCCGACTCGTCGATCGGGCGGAACCGGTCGACTACCGCATCGATCTACGGACGGTCGGGGCCGCTCATGCGGCGACATGGCGTGATCTGATGCAACGGAACGCTCCGCTTGATGAACAACTTCCGCTTCGTACGTCTTTGCGAAGTCCGACCATACGGCTCGCCGTCATTTCCGACCGCGGGACCAAAGGGCTGGGAGGACCCACCCGAGCGGACAACGCCATCACCAAGGACCATGACTTCGTATCCTTCGTGCGCAACATCGGCGAACCGAGAGACACCGAGCATGGGGGTGGCACCTACGGGTTCGGTAGAGGGGTCTTCTACCTGCTCTCCGGCTCTGGAACGATCCTTGTGCACACCCGTTGCAGGTCGGAATCCGGCCATGAGACTCGACTCATCGGTTGCGCCCTGTGGAAGAGCTACCTGGCACAGGAGGCGACAGGGGCTAAGCGCTACACCGGACGTCATTGGTGGGGGGATACATCCGGTGACGTCATCGAACCACTGGTCGGAACCGAAGCAGAGGCGATGGCACAGCGGCTCGGGCTGCAACCGTTCAAACCGGAAGAGACCGGCACCACGATCGTCGCGATCGATCCTCTGCTCGGGGAGGACCGACCCGCCGAGGTCGCGGCGTATCTCGCCGACACGATCGCTTGGCACCTTTGGCCCAAGATGCTCGAGACATCGACCGGTGGACCCGCGATGCGCTTCACCGTGACCTGTGACGGTGTCGACTTTCCGGTCCCTGATCCATACCTGACCCGCCCCCTCGACATGTTCGTCGCCGCTTACCGACGCATGACCTCCGGCGAGGGAAAAGTGCTGGAGTGCCGCAGGCCCAGGCGGCTTCTGGGCCGCCTCGGCCTTGAGAAGAGGGTCGCTCCCACACTGGAACCGACCTCGGCGGCGGTGACGGTCGGCATCGAATCCATCGTTCACCACATCTGTCTTCTACGAGCTCCGGAACTGGTGGTCACCTACCACGCCGGCCCGAAGCCTGCCAGCGAGCACATCTCGTACGCAGGTGTCTTTCGTGCCGACGAGGCGCTCGATGAGACGTACGCCAAGGCCGAACCACCGACCCACGATGCCTGGAATCCCCAATTCCTCGATCATCCACAGAACACGTACGTGCGAACGACCTTTCAACGCATCAAGGAAGCCCTGGAAGGTGTGCTCGACCTGGGCGGTGGCGCCCGTGGTGGATCTGCTCAGGTCGCGCTCGGCGCGGCCAGCAGCAAGTTCTCTCCCCTGGTCGGGGGGACGTGGGGGACGGGTGGAGCCACCGATTACGGCAAGCCGGGGGATGTGCGGATCGGTCCTCGCCCAGGCGCCGTGATCGGTTCCGATGAACCGGAGAAGGACGGCACCACGAAAGCGACGAACAGCGGCACGGCCTCGAGAGGTGACGTGAGTGGACTCTCGCCTGTCAGTACACCTTCAGGCCCGACCCCCGTTGCCAGACCTGTTCGTCGTCGTCCGCGCGTGGAGTACGTCCAGGACCCTTACTTGGACGAGCGTTCCGGCATCGCGGTCATCGTTCAGCCGTTCCGCCTTCCGGTTCCGGGACGGCAACGCGTCCATATCGACCTTGCCGTTGCTTTGGCCGGAACCGGAGGGCGTGAGACCGATCCACCGCTCGCCGCGGACTCACCGGCTCTCATCGGCTGGGAGGACAGTACCGGCATCATGCATCGAGTGGCGTCGCATGTCGTAGAGGGCGGAGACGGCGCGGTCTGGTACGCGATCGTCCGTCCGGCGGCCGACACGATGACCGAGATCGCCATCGTGACGAGAGCGATGGAGGTGGCGTCATGAGCCGTCGGATTCTTCCGTACCGGACTCCTTCCGACGACGTCCTGGAGCCCGATGAGTGGACGATGGTCGTCGGAGACGATGAGCTTCCGATGCCGGACGCGCTGCCCGACTGGGATTACCTGATGGATCTGAATCTTCGTCGGTCGGTTCGCGTCGACCTCGATCGAGCGCGTTCCGAGGCAGGGCTGCCTCCGGACTCTGTCTTGAACCTCACGGTCGTCTGGACGGCCACGGGGTCGAGTCTCAGAGCTCCCGCCGTAAGGATCCGCCTCGAAGAGCGAGGCGTGCGGAACATTGAGATGTCCGCACGGCTCAAGGGAGCCGATCTCGGTGGGTTGCTCATCCTGGACACGGTCCTGGTCCTGGCCGAGCCGTCACATGACGGCAACCCGGCCGCGGCCCGCCGAGCGGGCTCCGTGCTCTGGAGTGACCGCCATACGTTGCGATTGCAAGGAGATGCTCCGCAGTTCCCGATGGCCGTCATCGACTTCTCCAAGACCTCCTTCCCCGAAGGCGCAGCCTCGCATTTACAGATCAGCAGCAACCTTCTCGGCGCCACCATGGGGTCTCTCCTGCTCCTGATCAACGAACAGAATTCGGTGACGGCGACCGCTTTCCGAAATGCGAGCAGGCCCAGATCGATCGATCGAGTTGTTTTGTCGGCCGTGTACGCCGATGTCGCTCGGGTCATGATCGAGCATGCTCTACGACACCCTGACTTCGTCGATGAGACGACCTTTCCGGAAGAAACTCTGGGGGCCACTTTGACGGCTCTGTTTCATCGATTGTTCCCAGGCTCCTCGATCAATGATATGCGTTTACGTCTTGAACAGGCGCCCAGCCTCTTCACCTCTGATCTTCAAGCCGCAGTGAAAATCTTCGAGGACGTCTGATGGGATTCCTCTACCCCCGCCTTCTGAGCGGCCAGGCAAAACCACTTCATGAGACCTATCGGCGGTTGTCGCTGGCCGAATTGACGGAGCGTGCGGCCACGACTCACGAGTCCGCCGTCTATGTCGCCACCGGCGGTGATCGAGTTCCTGCGAGGAGGCTTCAGGAGCTACGCGAAAGAAGCATCGATCTCGCTCGACAGGCCGGATTCCCCAATGAGTCCACTCGGGAGCACCGTGCCGACCTGGACTTGTGGCTCGCGGCCACCCTTCACTCTGAAATGGGCATCGTGCCCGCTGAGGCCGCCTCGGGAGATGTCTGGGCGTTTCTCGCCCTCGTCCTGCTCCCGGACGTGGCCTACTGGCGCTATCCGCAACCGCCTGGAGATCGCGTTCGTGGTACGGACATCACTCGTCACGTGTTCGGCCGTTTATGGTGGCGTGCCCACCTCGTCCATTCGCCGGACGATGCGAACTCTTATGCGGCGCTCAAGATCCTTGGAGAGGCCGCATTCGATCAGATCTATGCTCGACGTAAGGCGCTCGGTGGAAGCCCGCACCTTGTGAAGGCCATCCTTCGAGTATGGAACGATTTGGATCTCAAAGGGCTCGAGGAACGAGCCGTTCTTCGAGACTTTTTGAAACGACTTCTTCGTCTTGCTCCGTTCACGCTCTTCGACGCCCTGGACGAGGGCAATCTCGATGCCGAGCTCCGTACCGCCGCCATGGCGTCCGTCGCGGCCATTCATAACGTTTCTCTGGTGAATCCCGAGAACCTTGGAAAAGAGTTGATCAACTGACGTTTTCGTGAATTATCCCGGCCGGACCTCGTCGCCGACTCTCAGTTCGCCCAGGTTCCTGGGCACCAGGCGGATGCCGAACCAGGTATGTCCGTCCCAGCGGCGGTGTTTCGCCAGGGTCCTCAGGGGTTCCTTGCCGCGCTCCTGGGTGTTCGGGTCCCAGATGGTGACAGCACAGCGGTCGCACAGTACCGAGACGCGAAAGTCGACCTCGCCGATGCGGACCGACGTCCAGGTGTCCTCCGCGAAGGGCTTCGCGCCGTCGATGACGACGTTGGGCCGGAAGCGGGCGATGTCGAGGGGGTCCGGGGGGTGTTCCTGGTGTTCCATGGCGACTTCGGTGATCCAGTCGTCCAGGCGCCGGAGCGAGCTCCTGGAGACGAGCAGGAGGGGGCCGTCCCAGAGGCCGCCGTGTTTCTCGGTGACGGTCCGGCGTTCGGGGTCGTCCAGCCAGACGAGGCGGGCGGGCTTGCCGAGCAGGCAGGTGAACCATTCATGGGCGTCGGCGTGGGCGAGTACGGCTCGGTCGAGAGTGGAGCAACTGAGCGGGAGCATGTCGCCGGTGGCCGGGGGGACCGTGAGCTCGCCCATGTCCTTCGCCGACAGGTGGAGGCCGCCTTCGGGGGTTTCGACGGCCGAGACCGAGAGGAGCCGGGGGTGTTCGCCTACCCAGATCAGTTCTCCCAGCGGGCCCACCACTCCCCAGCGACGGTCGCCTTCCAGACCCCACGGCAGGACGTGAGCGGACGAACGAGGGATGCCTTTGGCGGACCTGAGGGGGTAGGTGCGGATCTCCTCTACTTCCATGGAACGAGAATAGGAAAAAGAGTTCCCTGGGAATATGGACCTGGACGCGGCTCGTCAGACCGGACCAAGGTAGCGGGCGTCGATGACGTCGTGGCGGCGCTGGCCGAGGTACCAGTCACCGGCGTCGCCGATGTCGATCATCGCGCGCAGTACGGCAGGTTCCCCGCCGGCCGTTTCGGCGACGACCTCGCCCCTCGGGGAGACGATCATCGTCGGGCAGTGGGTGACCGGATCTGCGACGTTGGCCGACAATACCCATCGCTGGTTCTCGGCCGCCCGGCTGATCAGGTGGCTACGCCATACCCCGTACGGCTCGGTGGGGTTGGCGGCATTCGTCAGATACACGAGCATCTGTGCGCCGCAACGGGCGAGGTGCTGCCACTGCTCGGGGAAGCGGATCTCGCGGCAGATCTGCGTCCCGACGGTGACCTCTCTCGCGGGAAGCGTGAGCCGGTGCACGGGAAGGGCGGAACCGGCGGTCAGTACGCCGCGCTCGTTCATCGCCAGGTTGATCTTTCGGTAGGTGTGTCGCCCACCTTTGGGGGTGAGGATGAGAGAGGCGTTCCACCACTGCCCGGCGTCGGGAATCAGTGATCCGCAGATCACATGGACACCGGTTCGCGCGGCCACCTCGGCGAGCTCGACGATGGCCACTTCCAACTCGGCCGGATCCAGCCGGGAAAGCGGAGTCAGGTCGGCGCCGTAACCGGACAGGGCTCCCTCGGGGAAGACCATCAGGTCGTCATCGGTGCAGGTTTCGACCACTTGTGTGATCTCGTTCAGGTTGTCGAAGATGCTCCAGGAGATCGGGATCTGGGCAACGGCCGCGCGCACGAGCATGAGCCAGGAAGGTATCAGGCGGGCGCTTTCGACTGGTCGCCGGCATTTTCCGGTGCTCGGCGTCGACCGGCTATGGCCACAGGTGCCGAGCCGGATACGCCGGACGAGGTGCTCGGGGACAACCGAAGGCGACCTCGTAAGGGTCGGGGTGTCGGTGCGGCTCCGCGTCAGGACGGGGCGAGGACGCAGAACTCGTGGCCCTCCGGGTCGGTCAGGCACGTCCACGGCACGTCGCCCTGGCCGAGGTCGAGGTCGGTGGCGCCGAGCGACCGCAGCCGGGCCACCTCCGCCGCCTGGTCGTCACCGGGATACGGCAGCAGGTCGAGATGGACGCGGTCCGGCACGGTCTTCACACCGGGCGTACGGAGGAACTCCAGGTACGGGCCCACGCCCCTGGCCGAGCGCAGCACCGCGTGGTCGTCGGTGACGTCGTGCAGGGTCCAGTCGATCGCGTCCCCCCAGAACCGGGCCATGGCCCGCGGGTCCGCACAGTCGACGACCACCGCGGCGATCGGCCCGGTGTCCCGGTAGATCTCCCGGGGCTCCAGCACGCAGAACTCGTTGCCCTCCGGGTCGGCCAGGACCGTCCACGGCACGTCACCCTGGCCGATGTCGGCAGACGTCGCACCGAGCCCCTTCAGGCGCTCGACCAGCTCCGCCCGGTGGGCCACGGAGGTGGTGGCCAGGTCGAGGTGCACGCGGTTCTTCGTCGTCCCGGGTTCGGGGACGGGAACGACGTCGACGCCGACGGCGACCGGGTCCGGCCAGACCAGGCCACCGACGGGTCCGACGTAGGTGGTCACGCCGGGGTTGTAGGCGCTCCAGCCGAGCGCCTCCGCCCAGAAGCGGCCGACCGCCGAGGCGTCGAGAGCCTTCACGTTCACCTGAACGGGTCGCAGTGCCATGCCGGCGACCTTACGCGCTCGCCGTGGCCACCTCGTCGGCCCATTCCGCGATGCGGCGCAGCAGGGTGGTGGCGACCGGAGGCGGGTCGGCCAGGAGCACGGTCGCGTGGAAGGCGTGGGGCATGCCCTCGTAGATGTCGAGCCGGACGTCCCCTCCCGCGATGGCCACCGCTTCGGCGAAGCGCCGCGAGTCGTCGAGCATCACCTCCTTCGAGCCCACCGCGAGCAGGAGTGGCGGCAGCCCGCGCAGGTCACCGTGCAGGGGGGACTGGGGTGCCCGGTCCGGTCGCTCCCCGTCCAGGTACTGGGTGCGGACGTGGTCGAGGACGGCCCGGCCGACGACGTCCTGGCCGTCGTTGGCGTCGATGGACGGGCTGGACAGGGTGAGGTCGGTCTGCGGGGAGACGGCCAGCGCCGCCGCGGGGAGCGGGTCGCCCGCCTCCTTGAGGACCAGCAGCGCCGACAGCAGCAGCGTGCCCCCGGCGGACTCGCCCGCCAGGATGATCCGCGACGCGGGCACGCCCTGGCCGAGCAGGCTCCGGTAAGCGGCCACCGCGTCGTCGAGGGCGGCCGGATACCGGTGGGCCGGGGCGAGCCGGTAGTCCACCGCCAGGACGGGGCGACCGGTCACCTGCGACAGGCGATGGGCCATGAGCCGCTCGAAGTGGGGGTTCGTGTACTCGAATCCGCCTCCGTGGAGATAGACCGTCACCCCGTTCTCGACCGTGGCCGGGCCCGCGGTGACCCACGTGCCGGGAACACCGCCGGTGCGCGGCAGGACGGGGGTGAGGTCGGCATCGCCGGGCAGGGCCGGGGGGCTGGTGTGCAGGGTCATGAGCCGTGACAGGGTCTCGGCGCTGTCGCCGGGTGTGCTGGGGATGCGTGTGACGTTCACGATGCGGGGTCCCTTTCCGGGAGTGGGCGGGCAGGTGGCATCGGCGTGCCGGGCCTGCTCCGGGCACGGGTGAGGTCGGTGGACGCGCGCGACGGTGGCGTCGGTGAGGATGCCGGACGCGCGCGGTGGTGGTCGGTGGCCCGTGGTGCGTACGCGCGGTGGTGGTCGGTGACTTGTGGCACGGGCGCACGCGGTCGTGGTCGGTGGTGCGTACGCGCGCGGTGGTGGTCGCCCGTGGTGCGGGCGGCGCGGAGCCGTCACGGGCCGAACCGGCTGCGAAGCTGAAGGACGCGGGATCCCGATGAGCACGCGAGAACAGCGGGACGTCAGCCGGTCATCGACCCGTCGAATGCGAACCCGTCGAATTCGAGCCCGCCGGATTCGGGGAGGGCTCGCGGGTGACGGTGGTGTTCGGTGCCACCGGACGCGGGGACGGCGCGCGGGCGCTGTGCGGTCAGCCGCTGCCTGTGAAGTGTGAACTCACGACGTCATCCCTTGCTACGGCGCCTCCATGCCACCGCCGTCCTCCCGGCCGGTGGCACGCGACATGCCCGTCATTACAGGGCTTCGCGACGGAAGTTGTCAAGGTACGGCATCCTTCGCCGTTCCGTTCGGTGCGGCCCGGACCGCGTCCTGTGCTGCCGCGCCAGGCTGGACGGCTACCGCTCGGCCATGGACACCGCCGGCCTGACGGCCGAGTCCTCCCTCGTGGTGCGCGCCGGTCTCACCCGCGAGGAGGGGTACGCGGCCGCGCTCGCCCTGGGACGCGGGGAGAAGACGTCGCAGGTCGGCTTCGAGCTCGCGACCACGCTCACCGTCCGGCAGAGCACGGCATCGCCGAGGGTGGTCTCCGGGCCGGGGGGTGAAGGGGGAGGTGGATCAGGGGGTGGCGAACGGGCACTTCCAGGAGCCACCTGCCTTCTCGGCTTCCGCGGTCCACTCCTCAAGTTCTTTACCCGCGAAATTTGTTTCCTCGTTGACGCTGTACCAGTTGGTGAACTCCCCGTTCGGGGAAAGACGGCCGTTGGCAATCCAGGAGGCTTTTTCTACCTCCTTTTCGGGAATCTTTTTGTGTTTGGCAAGGCATTCGACGACCTGATGTATGGCGTCCATCCTTTTTTCCCACGGTTCGCGCTGAGGTGGGGGTGGAGGCTCGGCCGAGCAAGCTGTTACCGTGATAAGCGTAACGAATGCGGCAAATCTTCCCATGTGCTTCATTAAGGCGTCATTCCTCGATGAGTCTGCATGTCGGCCTCGGTCATTCGAACCCATTCTTCGAGCTCCTTGCCGGCGACTCTCTTCCGCTCGTTGACGCTGTACCAGTGGGTGAACTCGGCGTTCGGGATGATTACGCCGCCGCGGAACCACGATGCATCGCTCTCCACCTTTATGGCGCCTGAATTGATCAGACCTTGGACAACGGGGATCTTCACCCGTAGCACTCGGTCGTAGAAGGCTTCCGCGTTGTCCTTCAGGGCGTCCATCACATGATCGGTGTCAAGGGCCTGGTTGATCGGTGGTTGGGCGAGAGCGGTGAAAACCTGGGCGCTGGTCCCCGCCGCTACGGCCTTGGTGAAGCTCACGGCGCCGAACCCCCCGCTGATCATGGACAAGAAGGTTGCGTCCCGCTTGTTTTGAGTGTCCTTCTTGTCGGCCTCGTTGAAACTCCGATCTGCCTCGATCTTGGAGACGAAACCGTATAGTGCCGCCATTTCTGAAAGGTAATTCTGTCTCAACGGATCCAAAACGGTCGCCTTCGCGGCTCCACTGAGCCGTGCGTCCATGGAACCAAGGAGCCTGCCGAGATCCTTCTTGTCGTGAAGTGCTTGTTTGAGAAGTCCTTTGAGGTCTCCGGGAGACGGGTAGGACAGCCAGGGTCCGTTCGGAGAATGGGTGTTGAAAACAGCTTCGCTGGTGCTTCCATGATGAGCCGAGGCGGCGAAGTCCGGAAGATAACGGTCGATCGCGAAGTTCAGTGCCCTACGCGTCTCCGCCGGCAGCACCTTCTCCGGGTTCAATCTGGAGAACTCCGCCGTGGCCTTGGCGATGTTGACCACCGACCAGGCCGACTCCCTGGCGTCGGTGCCTCCGCCGCGCTTCGCGGAGGCGGCGGCCTCCAGGAAGGTGCCGACGTGGGAGGAGAGGTCGACCTGGCCGATCTTGGGAGAAGGGTCGGTCATGCCGCCGGGCGGTGCCGGTCGCCGGTGGAACGAGTCCGACCCGGGGGTCCGCCAGGAGTCGTCGACCAGCATCCGGGTGTAGGTCAGGCCCCTGTCGGGGTCACCGAGAACATGGCGGGCCGCCTTGCCGTTCTCGGCCGACCGGTTCAGGGCGGCGATCACCGGGTCGTGGTCGGCCAGGACCTTCTGGAACCGGAACACGTCCCCGCCCAGGTCGGACGACCCGTTGCCGGATCGCGTGGGAGGAAAGGAGATCGTGCCGGCCTTGCGCGCGTCCAGCAGGGAGCGGGTGATGTCGGCCAGGAGCCGGGAGTCCCAGTCCTTGCCGGACGGGCCGTGCTTGAGGAGCATGCCCACCGACCACGGGTCCTTGGCCCTGGTGAGCGCCGCCCGGGTCGCGTCGGACATCAGTGGCCTGGCGTCCTTGCCGCTGCCGGTGCGCAGGCTGCCGGCGGCGGCCAGGGCGCCCGCCAGGGTGGTGAGGACACCCTGGTCCTGGCAGGAGAACAGCGTGCCCTCGGAGTGGTCCCCGTCGTTGAGCACCCGGGCGGCCTGGGCCGTGGCCGGGCCCGCGATCTGCAGGAAGGTCCTGAGGTAGTCGTTGTCCTTGGGATGCAGCCGTAGCTTCTCGGCCGCCTCGCGCAGTGCGGCGCGTTTCCCCTCCGGGTTCTCACCGTCCATGGCCGTGACCAGCGCGGTGGCGTCGCGTTCCGCCTGGAAGCCGCTCCGGCCGGTGGCCTTCCAGTCCAGCGGCACGACGGGGGGAGGGATCGGGCCGGGGACGTGGCCGGGCATGCCCATGACGGGTGCCTTGGGGTCCCAGCCTTTCAGGCGGGCCAGTTCGTAGGCCCGTTCGGTGCGGGTCTCCATGTCGCGGGCGTCGTCCCGCGCGGTGTCGACCAGGCGGGGCAGGGCGCCGAAGCCGACCTGCGCGTCCCATTTCTCCATTTTCCGCTGGATCACCGAACCGCGGTCGGCCAATATCTCGTGGAGCCGTTTGAGCTGAGCGGTCAGTTTCTCCAGCCTGTCGGGAGCGACGCCCACGAATTCGCCCATGCCGTCCTCTCGGTACGTTCCACGTATGGAGCGGGTTTCCTATCGGGTGTTCCCGCCTGCCTCCACGGCTTTCTCGATCCGGGTGACGATCGCCTGCTGTTCCTTGGCGACCGCGTCGAGCAGTGAGAGGAGATGCGCGCGGCGGGCGTTCCACTCGTCACTCCAGGCGTCGGCCGAAGACCCCTGCCAGGTCTCCTTGCCGAACAGGGGTGGTACGGCGCGCAGTGCCTCGAGGATCTCGTTCATCGCGGTGGTGACCGCGGACATGTCCGCCCTGCACTGGGCCAGATCGGCGGGGGTCACCCCGAACCTCCCTTGGACGCTGCTCTCTGCGGGGTAGGGCCGCGTGACGGTACGGGATCCTGACGGAAAGACTCTAATAATGTTCTCCGCCGGAACGCCAGAGCCGCGATTCGGGAAACGGAGATCACCGCATGACGATCATTCTCTCCCGATTCACAAGGTGAGCCTTTTTCGCTCCGGCCGTGGAACGGAAGACCGATGATCGCTCCTGAGTCTCTTCGGCTTCGACGGGACGCTCGCGGCATCTCGATGCCCAGGGGGCGTCGATCCGAAACGAACGCTCCCATGCTTTCCCGCTGTTTCACGGCCGAGGGAGGGGCGCGTCGCCGAGGCGGTCTCGTTATGCTCGGCCGGTGAGTTCTCCGATGACGCTCGTCCTGTGGGACATCGACCACACGCTGATCGACGCCGGTGGCGTCACCGCCGACACCTACGACCACGCGCTGCACGCCGTCACCGGCCGGCGGATGGAGCACGCCGTGGAGGTGGCCGGCCGGACCGAACGGGCGATCGTCACCGAGATCCTCCGGGCCCACCGGGTGAAGGTCTCCGATCGGCTGCTGGACTCCTTCTACGTGGCGCTCGCCGAGGCGTTCGTCGTGCGCGAGGCCGTCATGCGCGAGCGCGGGCGGGCCCTGGCCGGGGTGCGCGAGGTGCTCACGGCGCTGGGGGAGCGCCCGGACGTGGTGCAGTCGGTGCTGACCGGGAACACCGAGCCGGTCTCGGTCGGCAAGCTCACCGTGTTCGGACTGGAGGGCTTCGTGGACTTCGAGGTGGGCGCGTACGGCACCGACCACGAGGACCGGGCGGCGCTGGTGGCGCTGGCGCAGGAGCGCGCCGCGGGCAAGTACGGGCGGCCGTTCGGTGCGCGCGACACCGTGCTGGTGGGGGACACGCCCAACGACGTCCGTGCCGGTCACGAGGGCGGGGCGCGGGTGATCGCGGTCGCGACGGGCTTCAACGACGCCGCCGTCCTCGACGCGGCCGGTCCGGAACTGGTGCTGGAGGACCTCACCGACACCGAGACGGTCGTACGGGCCGTCCTCGGCGTGACGGACCGGGCGGTCGGCGAGCGGTAGGCGCCGGCGGGCGATGTCAGGCGACGTGACGGACCGTCCGGCCGACCACGCCGTCCGGCCGGCCACGCCGTCCGATCGACCACGCCGTCCGGTCGGCCACGCCGTCCGGGGCGCCGGCCCGGGTGTCGTCCCGCTCCCCGACACGCGGGCGCATGACGCCCGCCCGTGGACCGTGCTCCTGTATGCCGTCCTTACACGGCTCGTGGAACGCTCGGGTCACGGCGAACGGTGAGGATCGGGTGAGATTTCAGGTGTCAGCGCTCGGATGGGGATCGATGTGGCGGCGTCCCGGCCGGAGGGTCGTCTCCGGGGCGGCGATGGTCGCGATGGCACTGGTCGTCGCGAGCTGCTCCTCGGGGGAGAGCGTGGACCGGGCGGCCCAGGACGGCCGGCCCGCCGTCGTCCCGTCCGCGGCGCCCACCGCGGACATCAAGGAGCCCCCGGAGGTCGACCCTGCCTGGCCCCGCTGGGGGTTCACCCACACCGGGGTCAGCGCCAACAACGTCACCCCGCAGTTCGAGCAGACCGTGGCCCAGCGGCTGGCCCAGACCCCGATGCTGCAGAACCAGCACATCATGGGGTTCGGCGCGCTCAACCCCCAGCCCCGCCCGCGGGAGTTCTACTGGGAGGACCTCGACAGCCGGACGAACCTCATGAGGCGTTCCGGTGGAACGCAGATCATCACGCTCTGCTGCGCCCCCGACTGGATGAAGGGTGGACCCGAGGGGCCGACCCAGGACTCGGCCTGGGCCGAGCACCTGGAGGACGCCCCCTACCCCAAGCACTTCGACGACTTCGCCAGGCTGTCGGCGGCCGTCGCCACGAAGTACCGCGACGTCAAGTACTTCATGGTCTGGAACGAGTTCAAGGGCTTCTGGAAGGACCACTCCAAACCGGCGGACTACAAGGGCTACACCGCGATGTACAACAAGGTCTACGACGCGGTGAAGGCGGCCAGGCCCGACGCGCAGGTCGGCGGACCCTACCTCGGCTTCGACAGCAACAGGACCGGGAACTCCGAGCTGCGGGGCCCGTGGGGGGTCGTCAACCAGAACGCCCTGGACGCCTTCGAGTACTGGTTCGAGAACAAGAAGGGCGCCGACTTCGTCGTGGTGGACGGCGCCTCGGTGACCGACGCCCACGAGCTGCTGCCCGACGCGTTCGGGGCACTGGGCAAGTTCAGCGCGGTCACCACCTGGCTGCGGGAGAAGACCGACCTGCCGGTCTGGTGGTCGGAGTGGTACTTCGTCCCCGAGGACAAGACCGTGTGGCCCGAGCCCATGCGGCTCGCCGTCCAGGCCGCCTCGATGATCGAGTTCGCCGAGAGCGGCGCCGCCACGGCGCTGTACTGGAACCCGCAGGTCAAGCAGGGGACCTGCCTGCCCTGCATGTGGGATCCGCGGACCGGGGCCGAGCAGCCGACCGGACGGCTGATGGCCGACTTCACCCGGTGGTTCCCGGCCGGTGCCAGGCTGGAGGCGGTCACCTCCTCCGTCCCCGGGGTCCGGGTGCTGGCCCAGCCGCAGCAGATGGTCATGGTCAACACCACCGGGGCGAAGGTCACCGCGACCGTGGACGGCAGGGAGTTCGCCCTCGGGCCGTACGAGATCAGGTGGAGCGGCCGCTGATCACCGCGCGGTCGCGGCCCGGGGGCCGGTGAGGTCGACCAGCGCGGGAAGGATCTCGCCCAGGGGGGCGTCGACGGTGAGCGCCGCGTGCTCGTCCCCCCGGGTCGGGCCCTGGTTGACGATCGCCACGGGGATGCCGAGCTTCGCGGCGCGCAGGACGAACCGGCGGCCGGACATCACCGTCAGCGACGACCCAAGGATCAGGAGCAGGCGCGCCCCTTCCACCAGGGCGAAGCACTCGCCCACCCGGCCGGCCGGGACGCTCTCCCCGAAGAAGACGACGTCGGGCTTGAGGATCCCCTCCGGGCAGGCCCGGCATCCGACCACCTCGAACCCGTCGATCTCCTCGTCCCCGAGCTCGGCGTCACCGTCGGGGTTGACCGCGACGGCGCGGGCGGCGAACCCGGGGTTCGCCAGGGTCAGGCGGGCGTCCAGCTCTTCCCGGGAGCTCAGGTCGCCGCAGTTCAGGCAGATCACGCGGTGCAGGCTGCCGTGCAGCTCGATGACGTCCCGGGCGCCGCCCTCCTGGTGCAGGCCGTCGACGTTCTGCGTGACGACGCCGGTCACCAGGCCCCGCCGCTGCAGGTCCGCGACCGCCCGGTGGCCGCTGTTCGGCCTCGCCCCGGCCATCGCCCGCCACCCGACGTAACTGCGGGCCCAGTAGCGCCGCCTGGCCACCGGGCCGGACAGGAACGCCTGGTAGGTCATCGGGCTGTGCCGCCTCAGGGCGCCGCTCGGCCCCCGGTAGTCCGGGATCCCCGACTCCGTCGACAGGCCGGCACCGCTCAGCACCACGACGCCGCCCGCGGCCAGCATTTTCGCCAGTGCGTTCGCATCCTCGTTCACCCCTCCATGCTGCCTCACCCCGCGGACCGGTCGGCACCGGCGTCCCGCACCGGCGCGGAGACCGGGCCGGGGCGATGCCCGGGGAGGCCGTGGCAGGCCGGGGACGAGGTGGGCAGGGGGGTGGCGAGGAGCCGGTGCCCGGTCTGTCGGTGCGTCCTGCCACGATGTCCGGGTACCCGCGCACCACGACGACCTGGAGACGTACATGGGCACCTGGGACCTCGGCCCCTTCGACAACGACACGGCGGCCGACTTCTCCGGCAGGCTGGACAAGGCCGACGAGGACGAGCGGGGGGAGCTCGTCCGCGAGGCGCTCGCCCGCGCGGCCGGCACCACCGACCATCTCGACTCCGACGACGCGGCCGAGGCCCTGGCCGCGGCCGCGCTGGTCGCCGCGCAGCGTCCCGGTGGGGAGGCCGTGCTGAGCCCGTACGGTCCCAAGAAGCCCCTGCCGGTGCTCCCGGCCGAGCTGGGGGGCCTCGCCGTCCAGGCGCTCGACCGGGTCATGGCCGAGCCCTCGGAGCTGCTGGAGCTGTGGTCGGCGGAGGGGGCCGGTGACCTGTGGAGGACGAGCGTCCTGCGGCTGCGGAACATCCTCCTCGCGGACGGGGAGGGCGGCGCCTCCTCCTGACCGGCCCGGGTACGTCCCCGGCCCCTTTCCTGGAACGTTCCGCGGTGGCCCGTCGCGGCGCTTTCCAGGATCCTTCCGGGGAACGTCGCCGGACGACGCCGGGTGACGCGAGGTGTCACGGGTGACGCGGGGTGACCCGTCCCGGCCCTCGGGACGGGACGCCCGGTCGCGCGCCGGGATGACATCCCCCGGGATGATCCGCCCTCCGCGGATCGGACCGGGGGCCGACGCGGCCGGGGCGCCCGTTCGGAGATCGTGGCCGCATGATGACATCGATCGTGGTCGCCCTGAGCCTGCTGGGCTCCGGCGTACAGGCGGGGCAGGCGGGGCGGGCCGAGCCCCTGGACTGGGCCCCCTGCCCGAAGGACACGAGCGGGATGGAATGCGCAGACCTGCGCGTCCCGGTCGACTGGAGCAAGCCAGACGGCCGCAGGATCACACTGAGGCTGGGCCGGCTCAAGGCCACCGGCGTCTCCGAGGGCTCCGCCCTGGTGGCCTACGGCGGGCCGGGCGGGCCGGGGATCTCGATCACCCGGTCGGGGAACTGGTGGGCCGGGCTGCGCAAGCGCATGGACATCGTCACCTGGGACACCCGGGGCTACGGCGAGCAGTTCGGCGGCCTCAGCACCGGCCTGCCGTGCACCTGGACCCGCGTCCCGCTGCCGGAGTTCCCGCGGGACGACGCCGACTTCGGGCGGCTCTCCGACACCAACCGGGGCTACGCCGAGGCCTGCCGGAACAAGGATCCCGAGTTCTTCGCGAACATGAGCTCCGCCGACAACGCCAGGGACATGGAGGCGATCAGGAAGGCGCTCGGCAGCGCCGGGCTCAACTACTACGGTGCCTCCTACGCCGGGTTCTACGGGCAGGACTACGCCCGCCTCTTCCCCACCAGGGTGCGCACGATGGTGCTCGACGGCACCTGGAACCACGCCACCGCCGACTGGGGCGCCGAGATGGAGAAGATGGCCAGGAGCAACGACGAGGCCCTCGGCCGGTTCTTCGACTGGTGCGCGGCCGAGGGGAAGTGCCGCGACGTGCGCGTCCGGTGGCGCGGGCTGGTCGCCAGGGCCGACCGTACGCCGATCCCCGCCAAGCGGGCCGGGATCGCCTACGACGGCCGCGACCTGCAGGCGTTCGCGATCGGCGCGGCCCGGGACGGCGAGACGGCATGGCCCGAGCTGGCCAGGGACGTCCGCGGGGCGCTCGCCGGTGACGCCTCCGGCTTCCTGCCCGAGCGGGGCGCCCGCTACCCCGACCAGTCCACGGGCGTCACCGAGTGCCTCGACTGGCCCCGTCCGGCGAACCGGGCCGAGCTCGACGCGACGATCGCCCGGCTGCGCAGGGCCGCGCCCGACGCGGGGACGGCCAACACGCTGGCGACCGGGACCCTGGGCTGCGTCGGCTGGCCGGTCCCGGTCACCAACCCGCCGGCCCCGCTGCCCAAGGGGCTGCCGCCGCTGCTCGGCGCGGGCGCCTGGGGCGAGTCCGACGCCGTCCAGCGGGTGGTCGCCCAGGTCCCGGGAAGCACCGTCGTCCGCCACGAGGGGCCGGGGCACACGCTGTACGTGAGCAACCCCTGCGCCCGCGGCCACATCGACCGCTACCTGGCCGACCGCGTGCTGCCGGCCGCGGGGACGACCTGCTGACCGGACGGGGAACACCCCCGGACCGCCGCCCCGGGGCCGGGCGGGACGTGCCGGGGGTCATCCGCCGTCGACGTTCGCCAGGTCGCTGAGGCGGTGGAGTTCGGCCAGGTGCCCGGCCAGTGCCTGCCGGCCCTCGGCGGTGAGCGCGATCCAGGTGCTCCTGGCGGCCTTGCCCGAGGTCTTGGTCACCTCCACGTACCCTTCCGTCTGCAGGACCTTGACGTGCTTGCTCAGCACCGAGTCGCTGACGGCGAGGGTCTCGCGGAGCACCGAGAACTCCGCGGACTCCACCGCCGAGAGCATGGCGCAGAACCCGGCCCTCTTCCCGACCCGGTTCTCCTGACCCGGCCGTCTTCCCGGCCGGCCGCCGCCCGGCCCGGCCTCACTTCTCGACGAGTTCCTCCTCCGCCTCGACGAGGGCGCCGCTGAACTGGGCCGAGTACAGGCGGTGGTAGGCGCCCCGGGCGGCGAGCAGCTCCTCGTGGGTGCCGTGCTCGACGATCCTGCCCTCCTCCATCACCAGGATGAGGTCGGCGTCGCGGATCGTGGAGAGCCGGTGCGCGATGACGAAGCTGGTCCGGTCCGAGCGCAACGCGGCCATCGCGTGCTGCACCAGGACCTCGGTACGGGTGTCGACCGAGCTGGTCGCCTCGTCCAGGATGAGCAGCGACGGGTCGGCGAGGAAGGCGCGGGCGATGGTCAGCAGCTGCTTCTCGCCGGCGCTGACGTTGCCGCCCTCCTCGTCGATCACGGTGTCGTACCCGTCGGGCAGGGTCCGGACGAAGCGGTCGACGAACGTGGCCCGCGCGGCGGCGAGGATCTGCTCCTCGGTGGCCTCCGGGTTGCCGTAGGCGATGTTCTCCCGGATGGTCCCGCCGAACAGCCAGGTGTCCTGGAGCACCATGCCGATGTGCGAGCGCAGGTCCTCGCGGCGCATCGCGGTGATGTCCACGCCGTCGAGGGTGATCCTTCCCGCGTCCAGCTCGTAGAAGCGCATGACGAGGTTGACCAGGGTGGTCTTGCCCGCGCCGGTGGGGCCGACGATCGCGACCGTGTGGCCGGGTTCGGCCACCAGCGACAGGTCCTCGATGAGGGGCCGCTCGGGGTCGTAGCTGAAGGAGACCCGCTCGAACTCGACGCGGCCCTGCCGGACGGTGGGCGGGACCGGGTCGGCCGGGTCCGGGTCCTGCTCGACGGCGTCGAGCAGCTCGAAGACCCGCTCGGCCGAGGCGACCCCCGACTGCAGCAGGTTGGCCATCGAGGCGACCTGGGTGAGCGGCTGGGTGAACTGCCGCGAGTACTGGATGAACGCCTGAACGTCGCCCAGGCTCATCGTGCCGGTGGCGACCCGCAGGCCGCCGACGACCGCGATCGCGACGTAGTTGAGGTTCCCGATGAACATCATCATCGGCATGATGATCCCGGAGACGAACTGCGCGCCGAAGCTGGCCCTGTACAGCTCCTCGTTGCGCTGCCGGAACACCTCCTCCACCTCGGGGCGGCGGCCGAAGACCTTCACCAGCTCGTGGCCGGTGAACGCCTCCTCGATGTGGGCGTTCAAGGTGCCGGTGTGGGCCCACTGTGCGACGAAGTGCCGCTGTGAGCGCTTGGCGATCATGCCCGTGACGACCATCGAGACCGGGATGGTCACCAGGGCGATCAGGGCGAGCAGCGGCGAGATCACGAACATCATCGCCAGCACGCCGATCACGGTCAGCAGCGAGACCAGGAGCTGGCTCAGCGTCTGCTGCAGGGTCTGCGAGACGTTGTCGATGTCGTTGGTGACCCGGCTGAGCAGCTCGCCGCGCGGCTGGCCGTCGAAGAACCGCAGCGGGAGCCGGTTGATCTTCTCCTCGGCGTCCTCGCGCAGCCGGTAGACGGTCCGCTGCACCACGTCGTTGAGGATGTACCCCTGCAGCCAGGCGAAGAGCGAGGCCGCGACGTACAGGGCCAGGACCCAGAGCAGGACCGTGCCCAGCGCGCCGAAGTCGATGCCCCGGCCCGGGACGACGTCCATCCGGGCGAGCAGGTCGGCGAAGTTGTCGTTGCCCGCGGCGCGGGCCGCGGCGACCGCCTGCTCGGCGGTCGTCCCGGCCGGGAGCTGCCTGCCGATCACGCCGGTGAAGATCAGGTCCGTCGCGTACCCGAGGACCTTGGGCCCGATGACGGAGAACACCACGCTGACGACGGCCAGGGCGATCACCAGCAGGAGTCTCGGGCGCTCCGGGCTCAGCCGCCGCATCAGCCGGCGGGTGGACGGCCCGAAGTTCATGGCCTTCTCGGCGGGCATGCCCATCCCGCCCATGGGGCCGCGCCCGAAGGGGCCGCCGCCCACCGGGGGCCGCGGGGTCGGGGCGGCCGGAGCGGCCGGGGCCGCCGGGGTCGCCGAAGGCGTCGCGGGCGTCGCGGGCGTCGCGGGCGCAGAGGCCGCCGGAGGCCCGGCCGGGGGCGTCGTGGTCGTGGGCCGGTCGCTCATGCTGCGGTCTCCGCGGCTAGTTGGGACTCGACGATCTCGATGTACGTCGGGCAGGACTCCAGCAGCTCGTCGTGGGTCCCGAGGCCGACGATCACCCCGTCGTCCAGGACGACGATCTGGTCGGCGTCGGCGATGGTGGAGACGCGCTGGCCGACGATGACCACGGCCGCCCGCGCGGTGTGCGGGCGCAGGGCGGCGCGCAGCCGGGCGTCGGTGGCCAGGTCCAGGGCCGAGAACGAGTCGTCGAACAGGTAGATCTCGGGCTTGCTGACCAGCGCCCTGGCGATGGAGAGCCGCTGGCGCTGGCCGCCGGAGACGTTGGTGCCGCCCTGCGCGATGGGCGCGTCCAGGCCGCCGGGCATCTCCTCGACGAAGTCGCGGGCCTGGGCGACCTCCAGCGCCTCCCACAGCTCCTCGTCGCTCGCGTCGGGGTTGCCGTAGCGCAGGTTGCTCGCGACCGTGCCGCTGAACAGGTACGGCTTCTGCGGCACCAGGCCGATGCGCTTCCAGAGCGTCTGGGGGTCGAGCTCGCGCACGTCGACGCCGTCGACCAGGACCGTCCCGCCGGTGGCGTCGAACAGCCGGGGGATCAGCGACAGCAGCGTGGTCTTGCCCGAGCCGGTGCTGCCGATGACGGCGACGGTCTGCCCGGCGGTCGCGCGGAACGTGATGCCCGACAGCACCGGTGCGGCCGCGCCCGGGTAGCGGAACTCGACGTCGCGCATCTCCAGCTCGCCGTGGCCGCGTACCTCGCGGACCGGGTCGGCGGGCGGGACCACCGACGAGTCGGTGTCGAGCACCTCGGCGATCCGCTCGGCGCAGACCGCGGCGCGCGGGATCATCATCGAGATGAAGGTGGCCATCATCATCGAGGTCAGGATCTGCATCAGGTACATGAGGAACGCGGTGAGGGCGCCGATCTGCATGTCGCCGCCGTCCACCCGCCAGGCGCCGAACCAGAGCACGGCGATGCTGGAGGCGTTCAGGATGAGCATCACGACGGGGAAGATGAGCGCGGTGAGCCGTCCCACCCGCAGCGCCGTCCCGGTCAGCGCCTCGTTGGCCTCGGCGAACCTGCGCGTCTCCTCGCGCTCGCGGACGAAGGCGCGCACCACGCGGATGCCGGTGAGCTGCTCGCGCAGCACCCGGTTGACCAGGTCGATGCGGGTCTGCATGGCGCGGAACTGGGGCACCATGCGGGAGATGATCAGGCCGATCGAGATCAGCAGCGCCGGTACGCAGACCAGCATCAGCCAGGACAGGCCGAGGTCCTGGCGGAGCGCCATCACGATGCCGCCGATGCCCATGATCGGTGCGGCGACCAGCATGGTGCAGGTCATCACGACGAGCATTTGGACCTGCTGCACGTCGTTGGTGCCCCGGGTGATCAGCGAGGGGGCCCCGAACTGGGAGACCTCGCGGGCGGAGAACCCGCCGACCCGGTGGAAGACGGCGGAGCGGACGTCGCGCCCGAACCCCATGGCGGCGTGGGCGCCGTAGTAGACCGCCGCGACCGAGCAGGCGATCTGCACCAGGGAGACGACCAGCATCCAGATGCCGGCGGACAGGATGTATCCGGTGTCGCCGACCGCCACGCCCCGGTCGATGATGTCGGCGTTCAGGCTTGGCAGGTAGAGCGAGGCGATGGTGCCGACCAGCTGCAGCACCACCACGGCGGCCAGCGCGCCCGTGTAGGGACGCAGGTAGGTACGGAGCAGGCGGGTCAGCACGGCGGCACCGCGCCGCGGGCGGAGGGGAGGAGGACGTCGTGCAGGGGGGCCGCGTACCGGCCGGCCTGCTCTGGCGCCCCGTTGGCCAGAATCATGAGCGGTCTCTTTCGAGGGGAGATGGTGGGATCAGCGTCCGACATGAACCTTTGTTGAGGTCAAGGCTGCGGGCCAGGGTCGGGACGCCGGCGGATTCCGTCGAGCAGCAGGGAGACGATCTCCGCCGGGGACATCGGGTCGCATCCGACGAACGCGGGATGGCCGGAGGCGATGGTGAGCAGCTTCAGCCGCTGTGCCGCGCCGGCCGGCTCGCAGCGCAGCCGGTCACGGTCGGGGACGATCAGGTCCACGATCGCCCGGTGGGTGAGCTCCGCGTGCTCCATGCGCTGCCGGTGGGTGCGTTCGGCCCCGGCGGCCCCCGCCGCTCCGAGCGCGTTCATCAGGCGGAAGATGCGCCTGGTGTGGCGCTGCATGATCTCGACCGCCGCGACGAGCCGGTCCTCCAGCGGGGCCGTGCCGTCGATGTCCCTGAGCTCGGCGAGGACCGGCGCGGGGTCGAAGGCACTGGACACGGCGGCGTTCACCAGCTCGTCCTTGGTGGCGAAGACGCGGAAGATCGTTCCTTCGGCGACGCCCGCCGCCTGGGCGATCTGCCGGGTGCTCACGTCGGGACCGTGGGCGAGCACGAGCGAGAGGGTGGACGCGATGAGCGCCGCACGCCGCTCGTCCGGCGGGAGAGGCGCGGCCCGCGGCGGGATCGAGGTCACCGGGGAACCCTACAGCGAATGAGTGAGTTACTCACTCACTTATTCGGCGGGCGGGGACCCGCCCCGGAACGGCCCTCGCGGTCCGGTGGCCCCCGTGACCCGTGTGACGGGTGTGTCGCCTTGTTCCTTCTTTCATCCGTTTTTTGCAACAGATGTAGGAAAAGCGCATTGAAAACCCCGTCTTTCACCCGATGCGCCGGGCGTCACCTTCGATCTACCGTCGTGTGGCAGACGAACCGTCCCCGCCTCACCCGGCAGCCGTCTGCCTGCCGGTCAGGAGATCACCCGATGCCCCGTACCCTCGCCCAGCGTCCCTGGGTGCCCGCCGTCACCGAGGATCGTGTTCGGTTCGTCCTGAAGGCCGTGACGGACCGGACGCCATCCCGGGTGCAGGGAGAGATCGAACGACTGGTCGCCGAGAACCACCGCATCCACGACGTCGAGTCGGTCAACCTGAACCCGGCCACCAACGTCATGAACCCGCGGGCCGAGGCGCTGCTCTCCGCCGGTCTCGGGTCGCGGCCCTCGCTGGGCCACCCGGGGGAGAAGTACGAGATGGGCCTGGAGGCGATCGAGCAGATCGAGATCATCGCCGCCGAGCTGGCCGCCGAGGTCTTCGGCGCCACCTACGCCGAGGTCCGCGTCGGCTCCGGGGCGCTCGCGAACCTCTACACGTTCATGGCCGTCTGCAGGCCCGGGGACACGATCATCGCCCCGCCGGCCAGCATCGGCGGCCACGTCACCCACCACGGCCCCGGCGCCGCGGGCCTGTACGGCCTGAACACCGTCCCCGCCCCGGTCACCGCGGACGGGTACACGGTGGACGTCGACGCGCTGGCCGAGCTCGCCGCGACGGTACGCCCGGCGCTGATCACGGTCGGCGGCAGCCTCAACCTGTTCCCGCACCCGGTGGCGCGGATCCGCGAGATCGCCGACACGGTCGGCGCCAAGGTGCTCTTCGACGCCGCGCACCTGTGCGGCATGATCGCCGGTGGGGTCTGGCCGCGGCCGCTGGAGGAGGGTGCCCACCTGATCACCATGAGCACCTACAAGAGCCTGGGCGGCCCGGCGGGCGGGCTCATCGTGACCGACGACGCCGAGCTGGCCGAACGGCTCGACGCGATCGCCTACCCCGGGCTGACCGCCAACTTCGACGCGGGCAAGACCGCGGCGCTGGCCATGACCATGCTCGACTGGAAGGCGGCCGGACCCGCCTACGCGCGGACGATGGCCGCGACCGCGCGGCACCTGGCCGACGAGCTGCTCGCCCTCGGCGTCCCGGTCTTCGCCGCCGAGCGCGGGTGCACCCGCTCCCACCAGTTCGCCGTCCCGGCCCACCGCTACGGCGGGGGGCAGCGGGCCGCCCGCCGGCTGCGCGAGGCCAACCTGCTCGCCTGCGGCATCGGCCTGCCGACGGAACCCATCGAGGGGGACGTCAACGGCCTGCGCCTGGGCACCCCGGAGATCGTCAGGCTCGGCATGACCGAGGCGGACATGCCCGCCCTGGCCTCGTTCATCGCCCGCGGCCTGGACCAGGGGACCGACCCGGTCACCGTGGCGCCGGAGGTCACCGCGTGGCGGAGCCGGTTCTCCGGCGTGCGCTTCACCGCCGACAACCCCTTCTGAGGGCACCGCCCTCCAGGAAAGGCGCCCCGCAGCGCGGCTTTCCTGGAGGCGGCGTCCGGAGAGCGGCTCTCTGACGGGCGGCGCCTCGCAGAGCGGTCTTCCGGCCGGGGAGCGGGGCCCTCAGGAGCGCGCGGCCCAGCGGGAGAGCAGCTCGGCCTCCCTGCCCGCGTCGACGGCCCCCGGGGTGGAGAAGGACGACTCCGCCTCGCGGACCTCGCGGATCGACCGCCGCAGCGGGCGCGGGTCGAGCCCCGCGGCGAGGGCGGCGGACGGGTCGGCGGCGTTGATCGCCATGAGCGGGTCCCCCTCCGACCACAGCGGCAGCGACCGGCCGGTCTCGCCCTCGGCGAGCAGGAAGTCCTGCCCCGCCCAGGTCAGGGTGGTGCCGGGGGGCGCGACCTCGGCCGCGATCGTCTCCAGCAGGTCGCCGAAGGAGAACGGCGGGGCGGGGGTGGCCGCGTGGAAGGCGCCCGGCCGCGTCTCCTCGACCATGGAGACGATCCAGGTGGCCAGGTCGCGGGCGTCGACGACCTGGATGGGGTCGTCCGGGTCGCCGGGGGCCAGGACCTCCCCGCCCCGGGCGATCCGGTTGACCCAGTAGGTGAAGCGGCCGGTGTGGTCGTGCGGGCCGATGACGTACGTGGGCCGCACGACCAGCGTCGAGGACCCGAACGCGTCCGCCGCGGCCCGCTCGCAGAGCACCTTCAGCGGCCCGTACGTCTCGTCCGTCACGCTTTCGGGGACCGGCCCGTCGAGCTCGCGGAGCTCGCGGAGCTCGGCCAGTGGCGCGTCCTCGGTGAACCCCGGCGCCACGGGCACCCGGTAGACCGCGGTGGTGGAGACGAGGGCGTACCGGCCGGTCGACAGCGCCCCGGACAGCGCAGTGACCTGGCCGGGGAAGTAGGCGCTGACGTCGACGGTCGCGTCCCAGCTCCGGCCGTGCAGGACGGACAGGTCGCCGTCGCGGTCGGCCGTAAGGCGCTCGACGCCCGGGAACAGCTCCGCCCCGGTCCTGCCCCGGTGCAGCAGGGAGACCTCGTGGCCGGCCGCGAGCGCCGCCTCGGTGATGTGCCTGCCGACGAACCGGGTACCGCCGACGATGAGAATTCGCATGCCCGTCATTGTCGCCGCCCCAGGTGGCGGTGCCCACCCGTCGGCCCGCCTCCGCGATCCGCCCGGCCCGGCGGTCCCGCGCGTGCCTGCCGAGAGTGACGAGCAGGTACGTTATGGGAGTCAAGCGTCTATTTCAGGACGGTCAGCGTGTCGATCTCGCCACAGACGGGACCTCTCGATCCCTGCTCCGAGCACGACGGCGACCCGCCCCGCGGGGGTGGTCTCCGGATCGACGCGCTCGGGCCGCCGCCCGGCCTGCAGGTGAGCGGTGAGGTCGACCGCACCACCAGGCGCCTCTGGCAGGAGGCGCTGAGCGAGCTGGTGTCGGGAGGCGGCGACCGCCACCTGTACCTGTCCGGCCTGACGTTCATCGACGTGCGCGGAGCCTGGCTGCTGGAGCAGGCCGCGCGGGCCCTCGTCGGCGGCGGCAGGCTCTTCCTGCACAGCGCGCCCTACTGCCTGAGATCCGTGCTGGCCCTGATCGGATCGGATTCGGTGTCGATCGAAGTGAAGACCAAATGAGCGTGACGACCGCCGAGACGGAACCCTTCGTCCATCCCGCGCTGTTCTACCGCGGCGACCGGGACTACCTGGAGGGCACCGTCCCCTTCATCCTGGAAGGGCTGAAGGCCGGCGAGCCGGTCGCGGTCGCCGTCCCGGCGCGGAACCTCGCGCTGATCCGGGACGAGCTGGGCGAGGTCGCGCCGCAGGACGCCGAGGTGCTCTTCGTCGACATGGAGCAGGCCGGCCGCAACCCGGGACGCATCATCCCCGCCGTGCTGTGGGCGTTCACCGACCTGCACCCGGGGCGCAGGGTCCGCGTCGTCGGCGAGCCCATCTGGCCCGACCGCTCGCCGACCGAGTACGTGGCCTGCCTGCAGCACGAGGCGCTGATCAACCTGGCCTTCTCCGGGCGGGACGTCACCATCCTGTGCCCGTACGACGCCGACGGGCTGGACCCCGAGATCATCCGGCACGCCGAGGAGACCCACCCGGTCATCATCGACGGCACGGACACGCGCGCCAGCACCGGGTACGCGCCCGAGCGGGTCATCCGGGACTGCGGCGGGCCGCTGCCCGAGCCGGCCGGCGCCGAGACCCTGGCCTTCGGCGCGGACGACCTGTGGCGGGTGCGCGCCTTCGCCGTGGCGTACGCGGACGGGATCGGCCTGGCCGGGGAGCGGCTGGAGGACCTGAGGCTGATCGCCAGCGAGCTGGCCGCCAACAGCCTCGAACACGGCGGAGGCTCCGGGGTCGCGCGGATCTGGACCGAGGACCGCCGGATCGTCTTCGACGTCAGCGACACCGGTCACATCGCCGACCCCCTGGCGGGACGGCGCCCGGCCGACTCCCGGCAGCGGGGCTCCCGGGGCCTGCTCGTCACCAACCTCCTCGGCGACCTCGTCCGCGTCCACACCGAGCGGGGGAGGACGACCGTCCGCGTGTACTTCGACGTCCCCTGACAGCCTTCTCGCGCCCGGTCCCGCGTCCACCCGGTACTTCCATCCCGTTTAAAACGTCCCGGCATGGGACGGCAGGGCGAGAGAGTGCGATCCTGGACGAGAACGACCTCGGCCCGCTCTTCCCGGCGGACCGGAAACCTGGAAAACCTGGAAACACCGACGAAGCCGGCAACAGCGACACCTGGGAGAACGCCATCTTGGCCACACCGCTGCCCGAAGAGCACGAGCTCCCCTTGCGGGGTGCCGCCCAGGGGCCGGTGGGTGACGCGATCGGCACGCTGGCGCTCCCGTCCGGGATCGAGGACCCCTCCCCCGGCGTCACGGCCGGGGTACGGGCCATGCTCGACGTGATGCCGGGCGCGGCCACCTGGTCCAGGCCGGTCCGCGACGAGACGGGCGCGATCCTGGACTTCCTCATCCTGGCCGCCAGCCCGGAGGCCCGGGACGTGCACGGCCGTCAGGGCGAGGAACTGGTCGGCGCGAGCACCCTGGAGCGCTACCCGTCCGTCCACGGCACCGAGCTGTGGGAGACCTACCTCAGGGTGATGGAGACCGGCGAGCCCGGACGCGTCGACCTGTACGAGCACGTCGAGGACGCGGACGGCGTCCCGCACCGCTCCTGGTACGGCGTGCGCTCCGCCCGCGTGGCCGGCGGCCTGCTCAACACCTGGGTCAGCCACGACGGCGAACGGCGCCTGGCCGCCCGCCTGGAACGCACCGAGCAGCTCGGCAACCTGGGCTGGGCGCACTGGAACCTGACGAGCGGGGAGATCACCTGGTCGCCGAGGGTGTACGAGATGCACGGCCGCGACCCGGCCGAGGGCCCCCTCACGCTGGAGCAGTACGCCGCCGCCACCGTCGCCGAGGACCGGGCCGTCCTGGAACGGGCCCTGGCCGCGCTGGCCGAGACCGGCGAGTCCCAGGAGTTCGAGATCCGCGTCCTGCCCGCCGAGGGGGAGGACGGGCCGGGCGTCCGGCACGTCCGGATCTTCGCCGAGGCCGTCCGGGACGCGCAGGGCACGTCGCTGGAGATCCACGCGGTCGTCCAGGACATCACCTCCTGGCGCCGGGCCGCCGACGACCTCGCCGTCGCCAACCGCAGGCTGGAGGAGGAGAACCGCCTCTCGGTCAGCCTGCAGAACGTCATCATGCCGGTCGAGGAGAAGCCCCGGAGCCTTCCCGGCCTGCGGGTGTCCGCGCGCTACGCCCCCGCCGAGAAGGAGGCGTGGCTGGGCGGCGACTGGTACCAGGCCATCGAGCTGGACGACGGGGACGTGCTGCTGGCCGTCGGGGACGTGGCCGGGCACGGGCTGGCCGCGGCCTCCGCGATGGCCAAGCTGCGCCACGCCATCACCGGCCTGGCCTTCGCCCACCACGATCCCGCGCGCATCCTCGCCACGCTCAACCGCATGCTCTGCAAGCTCCGGCCGGACGTGCTGGCCACCGCGATCGTGGCCCGCTACACCCCGGCCGACCGGATGCTGCGCTGGACCCACGCGGGGCATCCGCCGATGCTGCTGGCCAGGGGCGGGCGGGTGGAGCGCCTGCTGCACCCCGGGGTACTGCTCGGCGTCTTCGACGACGCCTCCTACACCTACGGCTCCGTACGGCTGCGCCAGGACGACCTGCTGGTGATGTTCACCGACGGGCTGATCGAGAAACGCGGCCGGGACCTGTACGAGGGGCTGGACCTGGTGAGCGCGACCGTGGCCGAGGTGCTGCGCTCGCATCACGGCGACGACCGGCTGCAGGCGGTCATGGAGGCCATGGTGCCGAGCAGCGACACCGACGACACCTGCGTCCTGGTCGTCCAGGTCGTCGCGCCCGCCCGGGGGGAGGGGTGATGACGGAACTCCACCTGAGGACCACCGCCGCGGAGCTGGGGGCGACCGCCGAGGAGGGGATCGGGGTCGTGGTGATCGGCGGCAGCCTCGACTTCTCCATCCACGAGCTCGTCGTCGAGTTCATGGACCGCGCCTTCGACCGGTTCGGGCCGGACCTGATCCTGGACCTCACCGGGCTCGACCTCCTCGACTCCCGGGCGACCGGCCTGATCGTCCTGTGCTGGAAGCGTTCCCTGGAGGAGGGGGGCGAGCTGAGCCTGGTCGCCACCGAACGCGGCGCGACGCGCATCCTGTGGATCACCGGCCTGACGATGCGCATCCGGGCCTTTCCCACGCTGCGCGAGGCCCTGGACGCCCGGCGGACGGCCGAGCAGGGGGACCGGCCCGAGCGGTCGGCCTGAGCGGTCGGGTTCGAGTGGCCTGGTTCGGGCGGTCGGTTTGCGCGGTCGACCTGAGCGGCCGGGTTCGCGCTGCCGGTTCGAGCGATCGGTTCGCGCGGCTGGTTCGAGCCGCCGTTCCGCGCGGTGGTGCCGAGCGGCCGTCCCGGGCCGCTGGACCGGTGACGGCGGTCAGTAGCCGCCGAACCAGCCGGGGACGTCCAGCCGGAAGACGTCCAGGGGCGTCACGGCCCGCAGATCGGCCTCCAGGGCGCGCAGGCGGTCCTCGCCCAGCGTCCTCGCCCATCCGGCGCGCAGGTCGTCGAAGATCCGCGCCGACAGGACGAGGCTGTCCACCCCCCGCCCGGTGAGCCGCACGATCTTGCGCCGGGCGTCGTCGGGGTCGTGGGCGCGTTCGACGTAGCCCAGCCGCTCCAGGGTGTCGACCGTCTTGCCCGCCGCCTGCTTGGAGACGCCCAACCGGCGGCCGAGCTCCACCGCGGTGGTGCCCCGCGAGCCGATCGCCTGCATCACGAAGCCGTGCATGGGCCGCAGGTCGGGGTGTCCCCGGCGGGCGAGCTCGGCGTGGAGCTCGTCGATGAGGATCCGGAAGCCGAGGAAGAGCCGGAGCGGGAGCTCGAAGCCCGCGGAGCCCGCGGAGCCCGGGGGGGCCGGCGCGACGGGGGGAGCCGGGGAGCCCGAGGACACCGCGGAGCTCGAAGGGCGCGCGGAGCTCGAAGCCACGGGGAACCCCGAAGGGCCCGTGGAGCCCGCGGAGCCGGGAGGGTCGCTGGACACGGGCACCTCCTGCTCGCGGCTCCGACAATGGCGTTGTCGAGTTTAGGGACGCGCGCCGCCCCTGTCACCCGCCCCCTGTCACCCGCCCTGTCACCCGCCCTGTCACCCGTCCGGTCGCCCGGCTCAGCGCGTACGGCCGTCCGGGCGGCGCTGGTCCTGGAGCCAGGTGTCGGTCTGGCGGGTGGCCTTGGGCGCGCTGGGGGTGGCGGGCGAGCGGCGGGTGGCGCGGGTCTCGGTCACGGTGAAGTCGGCCACCACGTGCCGATTGTGCAGCAGGAAACCCACCACGCCCGCGATCGCCTGCACGCTGCCCCCGGCCCGCGCGTGACCGGTCAGCAGGTAGACCAGCGGCGTGGACGGCTGGTCGAGGGCGAAGTAGCGGCCGTGATGGTGCGCGTCCTGGAGGGTCCTGATGGGGATCGGCCTGGAGGTGGTGAACCACGCGGCGACCTCCCAGGAGGGCTGGGACTGGTCGGCGTCGTTCGACTCCTCGTAGCAGGTCGTGCAACCCCGGCGAGCGTCCTGCCCGTGGGGGCACGCCCAGGCGGCGAGGTCGTGCGGCATGCTGTGCTCGGACATGAGCTGACCGTACCTTCCCGTGCCGGAACCCCGCCGCTTCCCCCGCTCCACGCGCCGGGGCACCGCGGTTTCCCGTTCTCCGTCCTTCCCGAGATCCGGGTTCATCCCCCGATTCCGGACCGTCCCCCCGTCCGCGGACCGATCTTCTTCCCTCGATCGGGCACTCCTCCCCGAATCGGCCCCTCCGATCGGCTCTCCCGCTCCGTCGCCCCGGCACCCCGGCCGGCCGGGGTGCCGCCGACGGCCGGCGCCGCCTCACCATATTCCGTTATTTATGCAGTTCAGCGGGGGTAAAGCGCGATCTTGGAAGCGTTTCGGGGACACGGCTACGGGCATCGCACCGGTCTGGGGGCATCCGACGGGGGGACGCATGACACATGGGTTCGACGCTTCCGATCGCCGCGGGCGGGGCGCCGCCGGCGTCCGCGGTGACGGCGTCACGGTGAACGATCCGTCCCGGGGTGCGGACACGCTCGCGCCGGGGCCCGGCCCCGCCGCCCCGGGACCCGGTCCTTCCGGGTTCTCCGAGCTGTCCGAACTGTCCGAGCTGTCCGAGCTGTCCAGGCTTCCCGGGACGCCCGATCCCCGGGCGGCGGCGGGCCCGTCCAAGGCCCCGCGCTCCCCGGCCGTCCCGGGAGGGACGGCGCCCGCCGGGACCGATCCCGCCGGCCCCTCGCCGCAGATCCGGGCCCCGGAGCTGCCCGCCGCGCGGGGGCCGATCACCACGCTCCTGTTCGAGCGGCTGGTACGCCCTCCGCACCGTTTCGGCCTGTTCTCGCTCCCGCTGATGTCGTTCCCGGCGCGCTTCGCGGGCCCGGTCCTGGCGGACGAGGACGTGCAGCTGGCGCTCTTCGTCTGCTATGAGCTGCACTACCAGGGCTTCCGGGGGGTGGACGAGCGGTGGGAGTGGAACCCCTCCCTGCTGGAGGTGCGGGAGATCCTGGAGACGCGGTTCGAGGAGGGGCTGGCGCGGGCCGTGTCCTGCCCGCCCGCGCCGCGGCCCGGGGACACGCGCCGGGCCCTGGTCGAGCTGGTGGCCGCCGCCGAGGGGCCCGACCTGTCGGTGTTCCTCCAGCGCCAGGCCGACCTGGCCCAGTTCCGCGAGTTCGTCGCGCACCGGTCGATCTACCACCTGAAGGAGGCCGACCCGCACACCTGGGGGATCCCCCGCCTGCGCGGCCGTTCCAAGGCCGCCCTGGTGGAGATCCAGATGGACGAGTACGGCGGCGGGCGTCCCGGGCGGATGCACTCCGAGCTGTTCAGGACCACCATGCGCGGCCTGGGCATGGACGACTCCTACGGCGCCTACCTCGGCCGGGTGCCCGCGATCACGCTCGCGATCTCCAACGCGATGTCGCTGTTCGGCCTGCACCGCCGTCACCTCGGCGCGCTGCTCGGCCAGCTGGCGGCGTTCGAGATGACCTCCTCGATCCCCAACGGGTGCTACTCCCGGGGGGTGCGGCGGCTGGGCGGCGACGAGGAGACCTCGCGCTTCTACGACGAGCACGTGCAGGCCGACGCCGTGCACGAGCAGGTCGCCGCGCACGACATGTGCGGGGGGTTCGTCGCGCAGCACCCCTCGCGCGCCGGTGACGTCCTGTACGGGGCGGCCTGCGGCCTGACCCTGGACCGGCTCTTCGCCGAGCACGTGATGGGGAGCTGGCGCCGGGGCGTCTCGTCACTGCGGGAGGCGGGCGCCACGATCGGGCCGTGACGGCCGCCGTCCGGTCCCCGGCCGCCCCCCGCCGATCCACCGGGGGACGCCCGGCGACCCCGGCCGTCCCCCGCCACCGGTCGTCTCCCCCCGCCGGTCCACCGGGGGGCGCCCGGCGATCCAGGCCGTTCCCGTCACCGAGTCATCGAGTCCCCGTCACGGGGCGTCCGGGCCCGCTCCGTTCCCGGTCCGGTCCGGTCCGTCCTGAGGAGGGTCGGGCTCGCCCGGCGCGCGGAAGCCGATCGCCTTGTGCGAGCCGTCACAGAAGGGCTTGGCGGCGGACCGGCCGCAGCGGCACAGCGCCACCGTCGCCCTGCCGGGGTCGATGGTCCGGCCGTCCTGGGTGAGCAGCTCGAAAGGCCCCCGAACCAGCAGGGGGCCGTCCTCACACGTGGTCACTGTGACCGAATTGTCCCCTTTATGTGGCATTAGAGAAGACTGCCCGCTGATGTCGCGGAGAAACGCGAACGGTGATCGTGGCCCGTACGCACTACCGGCCCATGGCCTGGCGGATCACGTCGCGGGTCCGGTTCACGATCGCCACCGGGCCTCCCAGCAGCAGGTTCCCGAGCGCCGACTCGTTCCCCGGGTGCGGGTGGGTGGGCGCCACCGCCTCGGCGGCCTTCACCCCCGCGGCCAGGGCCCGTCGCTCGGCCACGCTCGTGCGCGCGCGCAGCCGGGGGAACTCGTGCTCCTCCTCCGCGCGGGCATGGGCCAGCACCACCGTCCGGAGCGCCCGCAGCCCCGCGGGGAAGTCCGGGTGCTCCGGGCCCAGGTCCTCCAGGCCGGCCAGGAGCCGCTTCGCCTCCCGTTCCTCGGCCAGGCGGCCGTCCACCACCTCGTCGCCGTCGTCGAGCAGCAGGCGCACGTAGGGGTGGACGATCTCCTCCTCGGCGGTCTCGTGCACGGCCAGCAGCCGTACGAGCCGCTGGAAGGCCTCCGCCCGCCCGCCCTCGCCGGTGCTCCCCTCCACCTCGTCGAACAGCTCCCCGATCATCCCGTGCTGGCGCACCAGCAGATCCACGACGTCGTTCTCACCCATCAGCTCGGGTGCGATCCGGCGGTCACTCATGGGGCCCCCTTCGGCTCTCCGGTCGATTACCCCTGCTCGCGCCGCGAAACCACGACGGCTCCCGATGGGGCGTGAATAAGCGCGCCGAGGCGGGGTAGGCGTCTCAGCAAAATACATTCTTAACATTTATCCCAAATATGGCGTTCGACGGGACTCGTTTGCGATCAATGTGCCTGTACGAGCCCCTGACCTTGGACGTCCTCCCTCCCGGTCCGGTCCGTCTCGTGCCGGGAGATCGAAAAAATCATCCGGCCGTCCAACAGCAGCTCAGATGGTAAAAACCTTATGCGGCATATAGATCTTTCCGTGAATTTCAGAAGTCTGATGAATGGGAAGGGGCCAGGAGGGTAACCGGAGACTCAGTCGAGATGCACAACCTTTGGAGGGCATCGATGAGTGAATTTCCGACCGGGGCGGGGGAGCGCCCAGGCTATGGCCAGGACTCCCCGAGCACGGCTCAGCACGCCAAGTCCGCCGTCGGGGAGGTCGCCCAGACCGCCAAGGGGCAGACGCAGGCGGTCGCCGGGGAGGCCAAGCAGCAGGCTCGCCAGGTGGTCCAGCAGCTGAAGGGCCGCGTCGGTGACCAGGCGCACCAGCAGAGCCAGCGCGCCGCCCAGGGCATCCGCCAGTGGGCCGACGACCTGGCCGCGATGGGCGAGAGCGCCAAGCCCGACTCACCGGTGTCCGGAGTGGTCCAGCAGGTCGCCGACCAGGGACGGCGCGCGGCCGACTACCTCGACCAGCACGGGCTGGCCGGGGCGGTGGAGGAGGTCCAGACCTTCGCGCGCCGTCGTCCGGGAGCGTTCCTGCTCGGCGCCGTCGCCGCCGGCTTCCTGATCGGCAGGGCCGCCAAGGCCTCGGGCGGAGCCGCGTCCGGCTCCTCCGCGACCGGAGCCGGGACGGGGACGGGCACGTCCTACACGCCGCCCGCCTACCCCACCACGCCGAGCACTCCCTACCCGACCACGCCGCCGGTGTCGGCGCAGCCGCTGACCGAGCCGGTCGTCCGGCCTTCGGTGGACCCGTACGGCACCGAGCCGACGACGACCCGCGAGGGTTTCGGCGGCCCCGGCAGCACCCCGCCGAACACCGGTCTGGGTGGTGAGATCCGATGAGCTATCCCGGCCCTGAGCCGAGTGAGCCGTCACTGGGACAACTGGTCGGGGAGATCGGGGAGGACCTGTCGAGGCTGGTCCGCCAGGAACTGCAGCTGGCCAAGGCCGAACTCCGCGAGGAGGCCGGTAAGGCCGGCAAGGCGGCGGGCCTGCTGGGGGGAGCCGGATTCGCCGGCTACATGGTCGCCCTGCTGCTGACGCTGGCCGTCGTGTTCGGCCTGGGCAATGTCATGGATCTGGGATGGGCCGCGTTGATCGTCGCCGTCATCTGGGCGGTGGTGGGAGCGGTGCTGTACACGACCGGGCGCGCCCGGCTTCGCGAGGTGCAGCCCAAGCCGGAACGTACCGTTGAAACGCTCAAGGAGGATGCCCAATGGGCACGGGACCTGACGAAATAAGGGCAGAGATCGACGCCACCCGCGCCGAGCTGGCAGCGGACGTGGAGCGTCTCGCCGACCGGACGAGCCCGAAGCGGATCGTCCGCCGCCGTACCGACACCGTGCGCCGGCGCATCCAGACGGTGCGCGAGCGCGTCATGGGCACGCCGACGTACGCCGTCCACAAGGTCGGCAACCAGGCGTCGTACGCGGCGGCCGGGGTGCGCGACGCCGCCACCGGCACCGCGGAGACCGTCCGTGACGCCGCCTCCGGCACCGTGGGCACCGTCCGTGACGCGGCCTCCAGCACCGCCGAGACCGTCAAGCAGGGTGCCCAGCAGGCGGCCGAGGTGGTCCAGAACGCGCCTCAGCAGGCGATGCGGAGCACCCAGGGCAACCCGCTGGCCGCCGGAGTGATCGCTTTCGGCGCCGGGCTGCTGGCGGCGACCCTGATCCCGCGGACCGCGGCCGAGGAGCGCGCGGCCGGGCAGATCATGGAGCAGGCCGAGGGCGTGATCGAGCCCGTCAAGCAGGCGGTGCAGGAGTCGGCCCAGTCGCTCGGCCAGGAGGCCAAGGAAGTGGCCCAGGAGGCCGTCCAGCAGGTCAAGGAGAGCGCCACCGGAGCCGCCCAGGCCACCGGTGAGCACGCCCGGGAGCAGGCTCAGCAGGTGGCCGACCACGCCCGTCCGGGCAACGGTCACCAGTAACCGGTGACCGGTAGCCGATGACGGGCCCCGGCCCGTCCGGCGGATTCATCAGAAGATCCGAGCGCCGCCGTCCTCACCGCAGAGGGCGGCGGCCTCCGACAGAGGCGGTGCAACCCCCATGTCAGGTCAGGACACCGGACGCCCGGTCACCGGCTCCGGTCGCGCGGCGGACGACCAGGCGGCTCCCGACAAGCCCACCGAGATGCCCAAGGAATCGTGGTGGGCGGTGTTCAAACGCACCGTCAAGGAGTTCCAGCAGGACAACCTGACCGACTGGGCCGCCGCCCTGACCTACTACGCGGTGCTGTCCATCTTCCCGGCGCTGCTGGCCGTGGTCTCGCTGCTCGGCCTGTTCGGGCAGTCGGCCACCCAGTCGCTCGTCGACAACCTCGGCGCCATCGCCCCCGGTCCCGCCAAGCAGACCCTCGACACCGTGCTGCAGGGCCTGCAGAGCAGCCCGCGCGCGGCCGGCATCAGCACCATCATCGGTATCGCCGTGGCGCTCTGGTCCGCCTCGGGGTACGTCGGCGCCTTCATGCGCGCCGCCAACGTCATGTACGAGATGCCCGAGGGCAGGCCCGTCTGGAAGACCCTGCCGCTGCGGCTGGCCATCACCACCGTCCTGGTGATCCTGATGGCGGTCGGCTCGGTGGCGGTCGTGTTCACCGGCGGCCTCGCCGACCAGGCCGGGAAGGTCCTGGGGGTCGGCGAGACGGCGCTGACCGTCTGGAACATCGCCAAGTGGCCCGTCCTGGTCCTCATCGTGATGGCCACCCTCGCGCTGCTGTACTGGGCCGCGCCCAACGTCCGCCACCCGGGCTTCCGCTGGCTCACCCCCGGCAGTGCCCTGGCCGTGGTGCTCTGGATCGTCGCCTCGGCCGCGTTCGCCTTCTACGTGGCCAACTTCGGCGCCTACAACAAGACCTACGCGGCCCTGTCCGGCGTCATCGTCTTCCTGATCTGGCTGTGGATCTCCAACGTGGCGGTGCTGCTGGGCGTGGAGTTCGACGCCGAGCTCGCCCGCGGCCGGGCCATCGAGGCCGGCCAGTCCGAGCGGCAGGAGCCCTACGTCGAGCCCCGCGACACCCGCAAGTTCGACGACGAGGAGCGCGAGCAGGTCCGCGACATCAAGGGCTGACCCGGCCGGGCCGGCCGCACGACCGGCCCGGCTCGACGGTCCGACGGCCCGGCCTCCCAAGGAGGCCGGGCCGTTCTAGTGCTCGCCCGGCAGCGGCCGCATCGCGCCCAGTAGGTCGTCCAGGGGCACGTGGGCGAACCCGATCCGGGCGTCGCTCGCCCCGTACGGCAACCACAGGGCGTCCGCGTGCAGCAGGCCGCCACAGGAGTACACGACGTTGGGCACGTACCCGTCGCGCTCGGTCTCCTCCGGGGTGAGCAGCGTGCCCGGGAGCTCGGCGACGACGCGGTGCGGCTCGTCCAGGTCGAGCAGGAGCGCGCCGATGGCGTAGCGGCGCATCGGGCCGACCCCGTGGGTCAGGACCAGCCAGCCGGCCGCGGTCTCCAGCGGGGAGCCGCAGTTGCCCACCTGGATCAGCTCCCAGCTCTGGCGGGGGGAGTGCAGCGGGATCGGCCGCCGCCACCTGCTCCGCTCGTCGAGCGAGGTCAGGCCGATGGTCTCGCCGTCGGAACGGCAGAGCGCCAGCCGCTGCCCGCCCACCCGGCGGGGGAACAGCGCCATCCCCTTGTTGGCCGCGCCGGGCCCGCGCAGCGGGGTCACCTCGAAGCTGCGCAGGTCGTCGCTGGACAGCAGCTGCGAGCGGATGTGCCGCCCGTCGTAGGCGGTGTAGGTGGCCCGGTACGAGACCGTGCCGTCCTCCTCGACGACCCGCACGAAACGGGCGTCCTCCATCCCGTTGCTCTCGGCGGAGCTGGCGGGCCAGAGCACCCGCCGCTCGACGGGGACCTGTTCGGGGAAGGTCACCGCGTAGTCCGCGGCGGTCGACCGGCGCATCTCCTCCAGGGTCGCGTGCGTGGTGGTACGGGCCAGCAGGTCGGCCGGGAGCCGCGCCACGGCCCGTTCGAACTCGTCGTCGCCGAACAGGTCCGGCAGGGAGCCCAGGACGGTCGCGGAGACCTCGTTGTCGCGGTCCTCGTCGGCGAGCGCCGCGGCCAGCAGGTCCCGCCGGTGCAGGGTGCCGCGCCGGGGGCCGAGGGTCAGCGGCCCCGACCGGTCGGTGACGGCCAGCTCCGCCCCCGGGCCCAGCAGCACCGTGGCGAAACCGATGGACGACAGGTGGCCCTCGCCGATCTGCCGCGTGCTGATCACCGTGCGCAGCTGCCCGGGGAGCAGGCCGGACTGGTCGGGGTGGGCCACCATCGAGGGGTTGCACAGGGCGGCGCCCTCCACGGCGTACTCGTGGCTGAAGTAGGCCCCGACGAGCAGGCGGGTGTCCGGCCCCAGCTCGACATGGCCCGGGACGCGGTGGCGGACCATGTCGTAGTGGTGCAGGAAGGTCGCCTCCAGGTCGCCGTGCCGGTCGCCGAACCGCCGCAGCGTCTCCCGGAGCAGCGCGGCGGTCTCGTCCGGCCCCAGCAGCGCGACCCGGTCGATCAGGGCCGCGGCCCGGCTGCGCACCAGGGCGGCGTCCTCACCCGGGACGAACAGCTTGACGACCACCCTGCGCGGGTCCGGTGCCAGGGTCGGGCCGAGCCGGGTGGCCAGGTCCCGGACGGTCACGGCGTCTCGGCCCGTCCGAGAGGCGGCCCGCCGGCCCGCCGCGCGTCCTGCCGCGCACCCTCGCCCGGTACGGCATCGCCGTGCCGGGGCCGCCCGCCCTGTCGCGGCAGCCCGGCCTCCGGGGAGTGCCCGGCCGCGCGCAGCCGCTCGGCGTGCTGCATCGTGGAGATGAACGCGATGGTCGACTCCGCACCCTGGTTCAGGTTGGGGCCGTACGGGGTCAGGCCGTCGTGGCCACCACCGGTCGCGGCGTCCCACATCACCGCGCCACCGTCGTTGACGCCCCGGAACCACGCCACGGCCCGCCACACCCCCGCCCGCCAGACGGGGTCGCCGGTGACGGCCTCCGCGACGGCGAAGGCGTCGGCGAGCGCGGCCGGCTCGATCGGCTGCTGGTCGTAGCGGTCCCGGGGACCGCCCCTGCGCCACCCGCTCACCGGGACCACCGAGAACCGGCCGCCCGTGGTCTGCACCTCGCCGAGCCAGGCCAGCATCCGCAGGCCCGCGGCGAGCGTACGGCCGTCACCCCCGAGGTGACCGGCGCTGATGAGCACCTCGGCCAGGGCCGCGTTGGCGTAGGTCAGCTCCGGCTGCGGCCACGGCCAGTCCGGATCGTCAGGGGGCGGGCCGACCGCGAGGGCGGCGTCCGACAGCAGGGCCGCGGCCGGGGCGCTGTCCGGGTGGGCGCGCAGCACCTCCGCCGCGCCCAGCCCGGCGAACACCATGGCCCGCGGGTGCGGGGACCTCCTGGTCGCGCCGAGGGTGAAGGCCATCATGGCCTCCTCGCGGATCCACCGGGCCGGGTCGCGGACCGCCGCGGTGCCCAGGCCCCACAGCGCCCGCCCCCACCAGTCGCCGAGACCGGGCTCGTCGCTCCAGCGCCGGTCGTAGGAGAGCCGGTTGCGGAACGCGCCGGAGTCGTCCTGCGCGTGGGTGAGGAAGGCCAGGTAGCGCTCGGCGAGCCGGTGCACCTCCGGGGACGGCGAGGGCTCGCGGGAGGCGACGACGAGCCCGCGGGCGACGTCGTCGGTGCAGTAGCCGTGCTGGCGGCGGGCGACGGCGTGCCGGGCGTGCTCGAACAGCCCGGTGTCGTCGCTCAGCCGTACCAGGTGCCGGAAGTCCGGGCCGGACGGTACGGCGGCGGGCGCGGTGGAACACCCGGCGGGGTCCGGGGCGAGGGGGGCCTCGGAGGAGCCGGGGGGCACGGGGGGAGCCGGGGTCACGGCAGCGCCACCGCCGCGGCGGCCGGTCGCTCGGACAGAAGGCTCCGGGCGAGGTTCTCGTAGCGGGCCGCCACGGCCGGCCACAGCAGGGTCGGGGCCACCACGCGGGCACGGTTCCTGAGCTCGTCGGCCAGGCCAGGCTCGGTCAGGATCCGGCGCACCGCGGCGGCGAGCGCCACCGGGTCCTCGTGCGGCACGAGCAGGCCGGGCCCGTCGGTGAGCAGCTCCACCGCGTGCGGGAAGGACGTGGCGACGATCGGCACGCCGGCCGCCACCGCCTCGATGAGCACCCCGGAGGTGACCTGCTCCTGCGAGTCGTACGGCAGCACGACCACGTCGGCCGAGCGGATCAGCCGGATCAGCGTGGTCTGGTCGCGGTAGATCGGGTCGTAGTGCACGTCCTCGGCCACGCCCAGCCGCTCGCCCAGCCGCTCCAGCCCGTCGCGGTAGGACTCGCCGTACTGCTCCAGCACCTTGGGATGGGTCTTGCCCGCCACCGTGTACGTCGGGGAGGGCGAGAGGTCGCCCAGCAGGGACAGCGCCCGCAACGCCCACTCGATGCCCTTGCCCGGGCCGATCAGCCCCCAGGTGAGCAGGCGCGGGCGCGGCTGCCGCACGGCCAGGACGTGCATGTGCTCGGCGGCCCCGTGCGGGATGACCGAGACCTTGCGCGCGTCCACCCGGTAACCGCCGAACAATCGGTCGCGGGCGGTGCCGGTCATGGTCACCACCGCGCCCGCGGCGTCCACGATCTCCTCCAGCAGACTCCGCTGCCGGGGGGTGGGGCGGGTCAGCACGGTGTGCAGGACCACGATGCTGGGCACGGACAGGGCGCGCAGCAGCGGCAGGACGTCCTGGCCGTCCGCGCCCGGGTAGATGCCGTACTCGTGCTGGACGACCGCGACGTCGAACCGTTCCAGGGCCGAGGTCGCCGCCCGCCAGCCCTCCCTCTCGCCGGGCGTCCAGGTGTGCACGACCCCGCGCGCGGGACGCGCGTCGTCGGAGTCGGTGACGACCCGGACGATCCCGCCGCGGGTCCCGCCCTCACCGAGGTGGGCGGCCAGCGCGGAGTTGAAGGTCGCCAGCCCACACTGGGTGGGCGGATGGGTGCTGAGAAAGCCGTATGTGCGGACCAACTGTCATACCTCCGGTCATCGGCCGCTCCGGGTGCGGATGCGGCCTCACGCGGTGGAGACGTCCATCGGCCGGCGTGATGACGGATGGAGTTCGAAGCCTGGTGCCGGGGCCGTCCTCGTCGGGGCCGGCTTTCCGCGATCCCACATCCAATGGCAGGCTCTGCGTCACTTCGACAGTATCAATGCCCTATTTACGGCCCAGCATGCTGCGATATACCTGTAAATAGTCGTTCACCATCCGGTCAACGCCGAACCTGCGTTCGGCCTGGGCGCGGCAATCCGCCCGGTCGATCGCGCCGACGCGCGCCACCGCGGAGACCGCCTCCTCGACCGTGCCGACCAGCAGGCCGGTGATCCCGGGGTCCACCACCTCCGGCATGGACCCGCGCCGGTAGGCGATGACCGGGGTGCCGCAGGCCATCGACTCGACCACCGACAGGCCGAAGGGCTCGTCGAACGCGATGGGGTGCAGCAGCGCCAGGCTGCCGCCCAGGATCTCCGCCCGCCGCTCGGGGCCGACCGAGCCGAGGAACCTGACCCGCTCGCCGTCGACGTGCGGGGCGACCTCCTCGTCGAAGTACCGCCGGTCCTGGACGATCCCGCAGACGGTCAGCGGCAGCCCGGCCCGCCGGGCGATCTCGATCGCGGTGGCGGTGCCCTTGTCGGGATGGACGCGGCCGAAGACGACCAGGCCAGGACCGCCGTGCGGATCGAACGGCAGCAGGCCCAGGTCCACGCCGTGGTAGACGGTGGCGACGTAGTCCAGCTCGTCGGAGCGGTCGGAGTCGGAGATGGAGACGTACGCCGACCGGGCACGCGCGTAGGCGGGCAGGATCCCCGCCCCGGAGAAGCCGTGGACGGTGGTGACCATCGGGGCGCGGCAGTGCCCGGCGAAGGCCAGCGGCAGCCAGTCGAGGTGGTTGTGCACGAGGTCGAACTCGCCGGAGCGGCCCAGCGCGTGCGCGACGTGCATGGCCTCCCAGACCCGCCCGTCCATCGACGGGTCCTCGGCGTAACCGGCCGGGCAGACCCCGTCGAGCGAACCCGCGGTGATCGAGTCCAGGGTGGCGAAGAGCGTCACGTCGACGCCCCTGGCGACCAGCCCCTCGGCGAGGAGCCCGGTGACCAGCTCCCAGGGCCCGTAGTGCCGGGGCGGCGTGCGCCAGGCGACCGGGCCGAGCAGGGCCACCTTCACGGGGCGCCCGCCCCGCCCGGAAGCGGATGACCGCGACCTTCCTGCGATGTCACGTGTTCACTCCCTGGCTCGGCCGGCGTACATGCCGGGTTCTTGCTTCTCGTCGGGCCGTTGAGAACGCGTCGACGATCCTTTTCCCGGCCGGGACGGCGAGGACACGTCGAGGATCCACCCCGGCCGAGCCGATGAGGACACGCCGAGAACTCACCTCTGGCCGGACTGGTAGGGGCGGAGCCAGGCGAAGACCACGCTGCCGAAGTTCACCAGCATGGTGTGGGGGGCGCGGCCGGCCGTCTCGGTGACCTGGAGCCGGGTCACCGCGCCGTCCCGCATCCAGCCCGCCACCTCGTCCTCGGTGGGCCGGTGGCCGTGCACGCGCAGCATCAGGTCGTGGGGCTGCCCGGCGATCCGCAGGTGCAGCTCGCATACGGGTTCGGTGTCCGCCATGATTCGCCGTCCAAGTGGAGTAGACCCGGCGGAGTTGTCGGCGTCCCTTCCGAGAGTACCCCCCGCCCGCCCGGAGGCCGGAAACCCCGTCGCACGCTCCCCGTCGCGCGTCCCTGACGCGGGGCGGCCGTCCCGCGCGGTCTCGCCCCGGCTGTCCGTGCCGACCGGCTTTGAAGGCCATTGTCGCGATCGCCGATTCAATGATGAAAAATCATAAAAAACTCTCGGCTACGCGTGGCATTAAGTGGACAACGCCATTCCGAACACCGATTCCGGTGGATGTTTCCCGTGGTTCGCGGTCTCATATTCCAGCCAGCCCTCCGGGGATGTTTTCTGGGATGAGGAAAGTCATATGGCCAATTCGCGCAGAATGACGGCGATCGCCGTCGCGCTCATGACGACGGTCGGCTTCGCGGCCGTCGGTACGCAGTCGTCGACGGCCGCGACGGCCGCTTCCACGGAGACGACGACCGCGGCGGCACCCGCCAGGGAGCTCCGGATCACCCGCTTCCTCGGGGAGCAGCGCCTGCCGCACAAGCTGCGGCTCTCCGGGACCACCGTCGGCGGCCTGTCCGGGATCGACCGCGACCCGCGTACCGACACCTGGTACTTCATCTCCGACGACCGGTGGCGCTACAACCCGGCCCGTTTCTACACCGGCCGCCTGGCCATCGACCGCGCCACCGGGGCGTTCACCGGGGTGAACCTCACCGGGGTCACCACCCTGCGCCGCCAGGGCGGGAGCGCCTACCCCGCCTACGGCCGGCCCCGCTCCGCCGACCCCGAGACGATCCGCTTCGACCGGTGGAGCCGCCGCCTGATCTGGGCCCAGGAGGGCGACCGGCCGGACGAGGCCAACCCCGACATCCCCGTCTCCGACCTGTTCGTCCGCTGGACCGACCGCAGGGGCCGCCACCTCGGCGACCTGTCGATGCCCGGCAACCTGAAGATGACCGCCACCGCCAGCGGACCCCGCCGGAACTTCGGGTTCGAGGGCCTGACCACCACCGAGCACTCCGTCGTCGCGGTCACCGAGGGGCCGCGCCACGAGGACGGCCCGGTGCCCACCGCCCGGCGCGGAGCCGCGGCCCGCATCACCGTGTGGAGCCGTGACGGCCGGCCGCGCGCGCAGTACGCCTACCCGATCGACCCGCTGCCCGCGGCGCCGATCCCGGCGAACGGCAAGTCCGACAGCGGCGTGTCGGAGATCCTGGCCATCGACGACCGTCGCTACCTCGCCCTGGAGCGTTCCTGGATCGAGGGCGTCGGTTACCGGGCCAAGCTGTACGAGGTCGACCTGGGCGGTGCCACGAACGTGCTGAACAGGGACAGCCTGGTCGGCGGGCGCCCGTACCGTCCGGTGGTCAAGCGCCTGGTCTCCGACCTCAGCACGGTACGGACGCCCGTGCAGAACCTGGAGAGCCTGGCCTGGGGCCCGCGCCTGCGCACCGGCGAGTGCACGCTGGTGGTCGGCGCCGACGACAACTTCGACCGGCGGGAGGCCAACCAGTTCCTGGCCTTCGCCGCGCGGGGCTGCTGAGGGGCCGTGATCCGGCTCTGAGGCCGTCCGGGGTCGAGGCGACCCGGCTGTGAGTCGACCCGGTCTCACGGCCGTCCGGCACCGGAACGGTCGGCCCTGAGAACGATCCGCCTTCGGCATGATCCGCCTTCTGAACGATTCGGCGCGCCCGGGACCTGGCATTCAGGTCCCGGGCGCGCCGGACGCGCGATCAGCCGCCTGTCACGAGCCACCCGGGACGGTCCCGGCGGCAGGGTCGTCATCTCACGGGGCGGCGTCCGCGCCGCGAGGCCCCGGACGGTGATTACATGGCGGCCATCACCGGCCAATCGGGTCGTCCCCCTGCCGGGGGGATTCGTCGCGCGTATTACTCCGGAGGGAAACGCCTCATCGAATCCGAATAAGGTACGACCGATACGAATGGGCGTCTCAGACGACCTGGGGCGGATCCCCGAGCCGTAATGAATGGATGAATTCCGGTCATTTCAGGAGCCGTGGCGGCCCTCGGAGGGAGGAGTACCCCGCGGTGGGCCGGCCAGACCTGCAGGCCCGGCCGGCCCCTCCCGCCGTGGGAGCGTCCATGCTGGTGACGTGAACGAGGGACACCTGCCGATCGGGCGGTTCGCCCGGCTGTGCCGGCTCAGCGTCAAGCAGTTGCGGCACTACGACGAGCTGGGCCTGCTGGCCCCGGACCGGGTCGATCCGGACACCGGATACCGCTACTACCTGCCACGGCAGGCACGTGCCGCGATGCTGATCGCCATGCTCCGCTCCCTGGACGTGCCCCTGCGGTCCATCGCGCGGGTGCTGGAGGGCGAGACCGGCGTGCTGGACGGGGTACGCGACCGGATGCGGGCCGACCTGGCACGCCGCGAGCGCAACGTCGCCGCGCTGCAGCGCATCCTCTCCGACGGCATGCCCCGCCCGGAGGTGACCGTCGTCCACGAGCCGGCCCGGCGCGTGGCCGTGGTGCGGGACGTCGCGGCACCTGAGGAGATCGGCGCCGTCACCTCGGCGTGCATGGCCCGGCTGATGGCGGCCGTGGGCCCGCCCGAGGGGCTGCTGATCGGGCTGTTCCCGCTCGACCTCACGCAGGAGGTCCCGGTGACCGTCGCGGCCGAGACGTCCCGGGACGTCCCCGGCACGTCCCGGGACGTCCTGCCGGGCGGCTCGTACGCCTCGGCCACCCACGTGGGGCCGTACGACCAGATCTCCCTCACCGGGCACGCGCTGCTCGCCTGGGCGGGAGAGCGCGGGCACACCCCCGTCGGCCCGCTGCGCGAGGTGTACGTCTCCGACCCCGCGACCACACCGCCGGACCGGCTCGTCACCCACCTGATGATCAAACTGGAGGACGCGGGATGAACCCGTGCTCCGCGCGTCGTGGCAGTCGTTCCCAAGCGATCCACAAGACCGCGTGGCCACGATGACGGCTGAGAGCACCACGACGGAAGGAGCGTTCATGCGTGTGATGAGACGCCTGGGGACCATCGCGGCGGCACTGGCCGTCCCGTTCCTCGTCGTTCTGATGAGCGACACGGCGACGGCGGAGGCCATCCGCATCGCCAACCACTGCGAACCGCCCCTTGACGCCGACTGAGCGGCTCACGCGGCTCGCCGGGTACCGCCGGATCAGGACGATCCGGCGGTACCTGCTCCGCGGGACCTACTGCTGCGGACGCGGCTGGTACGCCGAGGGGGAGCGGTGGGCACGGCGGGCGGACGAGACCGTCCACCGGGTGGACCCCGCCGACCGGGCCGCGCTCCTGGTCGAGCTGGCGACGCTGTGGCACGGGCTCACCCGGTACGCGCGGGCGTACCGCTGCGCCCGGCAGGCGGTGGAACCGCTGACGCGGGCCCCCGCGGAGCCGCAGCGCGACCGCTCGCTCGCCGACGCGCTTCTCCTCCTGGGCGACGTCGCACGCAGGGCGGCCCGGTACGCCGAGGCCGCATCCCACCTGCACGAGGCGCTCGCCCTGCTGGAGGAGACCGACCACGTACGACGGGCGACCGTCCTGCTGGCCCTGGGGGTGCTGGGCAAGGACACCGGCCGTCACGAGGAGGCCGAAGCCCGGTACCGGCAGGCGCTGTCCCACCTGGAGCGGCACGGCGGAAGTCCCCTGATGGAGGCGGACGCCCTGCACAACCTCGCGGGACTCGCGCACGCCCGGGGCGCTCCGGGAGGGGAGGAGCACGCCAGGGCCGCGATCGAGATCCGGAGCAGGACGCTCGGACCGGCCCACCCGCAGGTCGCCGGGGACCTGGCGGTGCTCGGTGCCGTGCTCGCGGCCCAGGGCAGGCACGCCGAGGCCGAGGACGCGCTGCGCCGTGCCCTGGACGTCTTCCGCGACCGCCTGGGAGCCGATCACTACGAGGTCGCGGTGTGCCAGGTGAACCTGGCGCGCCTGGACGCGCTCCAGGGGCGGGCCGAGGAGGCGGATCGGCGCTACCGGGAGGCGCTGTCCATCAAGCGCCGGGTGCTGGGCGACGGCCATCCGGAGGTGGAGCGGCTGGCCGCGGTGGTGGGAACGACGTCCGGGGACTCCTGACCGCGGCGGCGGGGACGGCCCTCCGGGGGCTCCCGGTCACTGCGGTGGGGACGGCCTCCGAGAGGGCTCCCGGTCACGGCGCCGGTCGCAGCGCCGGTCGCGGTGGCGGGGACGACGCTCAGGGGACGTGACCACGGCGTCAGCCGCGCGGACGCCAGGACCGGGGCATCAGACCGGAGGCGCGGGCGGCGCGGTCCTCCTCGGGGGTGCCCCGGGCCCCGCCCGGCCTGGCGCGGACGACGTAGCGGAAGGGAAGCCCGCCGGGCATCGCGAGCATCCCGCCGAACCGGGTGTCACCGGCGAACCAGACCTCCCCGTCCGGCCGCGCCCCCTCACCCGGAGGGAGGAACGTGCACTGAGCCTGACCGTCCGGCCGCAGGAGCACGACCCGGTTCTGCCGGCCCCACCGCCGTCCTCCCTCCCGCCGGCCCTCCGAGGCGATCACCCGCACGGACTCGGTGGCGCAGGGCCACACCTGCCAGCCGTAGGTGGTCACGACCGCCCGCTCCAGGCGCCGGGCCCGGCGCCAGAGCAGGACCGGGGCGGCGGTCACCACAAGGGCGATCGCGAGGGCCACGACGGCGGCCGACCCCGGCCCCCAGGTCACGGCCGCGACCACCAGCAGCACCGCCTCGGCGGCGAGCAGGGCGAACCCCAGGAGCAGCGGCCGTTCCCGGCCCCGCAGGATCTCCTCCACGCCGGGCGTGTCCAGAGCCGCCCCCGGCAGCACCCGGTAACCGAACTCCTCGGCCAGCATCTCTCTCCCAGCCCTCCGCGGCCCGGTCAGGGACCGGTGAGGCGGCGGTCGCCGCGGGTGGTGACCACGAACACCTGCCAGTTGTAGTACGCGTAGTAGTTCCTGACGTCCCGCTCGATCTGGCGCGCGTACAGCTGCACCGCGTCGACGTAGGCGTAGGAGTGGTTGTACGCGTACAGGGCGCGCCGGTAGTCGCGCGGCGCCCCGGAGGCGCGCAGGTAGTTGGCCGCGGCGAGCAGGGCGTCCCGGGTGTCCTGGATGTCGCCGCCCATCCCGTACGCGTCCCAGGTGCGCGGCATGAACTGCATCGGCCCCTTGGCGCCGGTGTGGCTCGGCGACCTCACACGGCCGAACTTGGTCTCGACGAACATGACCGCCGCCAGCACCTCCCAGTCCACCTTGAACCGGCGCTCGGCGTGCTTGAACTGGGCGAGCAGGAAGTCGGCGGGCTTGGCCGGCTGGACACGGAACTTCGCCGCGCCGCTGATCGGCTTGACCAGGGAGAGCAGGTTGCGTCCGGCCGTCACGTTGGCCTTCGCCTCTGCGGCCAGCGCCTTGGGCAGCCGGGCGTAGGTGCGGGAGGCGACCTTCTGGTTGCGGACCAGGTGACGGTAGATGCGCTGCTGGTGCAGGGTCAGCAGCACCACCGGCTCGGGCGGGTTCCCCTTGCCCGGGTCGCCGTCGCGCCTCCAGTCGTCGATGGCGCGCCGGAGCCGCGCGGTGGTCGTGGTCAGGGAGCGGGCCAGCGCGGCAGGGTCGGTGGGGATCGCCACGTCCGGCGCGGGCGGGGCCGGTACCTGACCGGCTGCCTGCTCGGCCGGAGGCGTCGCCGTCCCCTCGCCGGGCGGTGCCGTCGCGGCCCGTCCCGTGCCGGTGGCGGGGTCCGTGCCGGCCGGCTCCGTCCGCGACGGTTCGGGGGCCGAGTCCGCCCGGTCGCCGGAGGCCGGTGCGACGGCACCCTGCGACGCGGCGCAGCCCGAGAGCGCGGTGGTCAGGGCGATGGCGAGCGCGCCGAGCGAGGCGACCACCGGCCTGCCTCGCGACCGGCCCGTCCGCGACGTCCCGCGGACCGGAGGGTCCTGCCGCGCCCCGTGGTCCGGGAGGCTGTGCCGCACCCCGTGGTCGGGGAGGTTCCGTCGCGCGGGCACGACCCGCCCGCCCGGCCGGTGGTCACGTCCCGTCGGTGCGATCTCCGCATGCTGATCCTTCACCGGGCCCAACGTACCCGAGCGAGGGCGGTGGGAGGGGGTGGAAGATGACCGTCCCGGTCAGAAGGCGATGCCCGGGCGCGGCACCCGTGCGCCATCCTGGGCGGGAGGATCACCTCATGTTCGTCACCTGCCGCAGGAGGCCCGATGATCGCCCGTCGCATCGTTCCCAACGTCCGGTCCGACGCCATGCGGGAGAGCGTCGCGTTCTACGGGCTCCTCGGCCTGCAGGAGGTCATGAACCACGGCTGGATCGTGACCCTCGCCGCGCCGTCCACCCCCACCGCGCAGATCAGCATCATGACCGAGGACAGGACGGCACCCGTCGTCCCGGACATGAGCATCGAGGTGGAGGACGTGGACGCCGCCTACGCGGTCATGCGCGAGCGCGGCGCCGAGATCGTGCACCCGCTGCAGGACGAGGAGTGGGGCGTCCGCCGGTTCTTCGTCCGCGACCCGAACGGCCGCGTGGTCAACGTCCTGGGACACGTGTGACCCGCTCGGCGGGGTGATCCCGGCGAAGCGGATCCGACGGTACGGAGCCCGCGGCGGTTCGGCCTCACGACCGCACGGAACCCCGTGGGCGGCTCGGCCTCACGACCGCCGGTGGCCGGTCTCCCACGCCCAGGCGGCGATGCCCACCCGGTTGCGGACGCCCAGTTTGCGCTGGATGTGGGCCAGGTGGGTCTTGACGGTGCCCGGCGTGATGTAGAGCTCGGCACCGATCTCCGGGTTGGTGCGGCCGTCCGCGACCAGCGACACGATGTCGAGCTCCCGGTCGGTGAGCGGCGACGGGACCTCCGGCGCGTCCCGCACATCGGACAGCCGCCGCAGCAGCCGTACCGTCACCGACGGGCTGATCAGGGAGTCGCCCAGCATCGCGGCGCGGACGGCCTCGATCAGCAGTGCGGTGCCCGAGTGCTTGAGCAGGAAACCGCACGCGCCGTGGCGCAGCGCGGTGTGCACGTAGGCGTCCAGGTCGAAGGTGGTGACCACGACGACCCGCGTCACGACGGGGGCGTCGGGCGCGCACAGGATCCGGGTCAGCTCCAGCCCGTCCATCCGCGGCATCCGGATGTCGGCGATCACCACGTCCGGCCGCAGCCTGCGGGTCAGCTCCAGCGCCTCGATCCCGTCGGCGGCCTGCCCGACGACGTCGATGTCCGGCGCCGAGTTCAGGATCGTGCGGAACCCGAACCTGACCCGTTCCTCGTCGTCGGCGACGAGCACCCGGATGGTCACGGCGCCGGCTCCGTCGCGTCGCCGGGAGACCCTTCGACCGCGTCGCCGGGAGACCCCGCGACACCCGCGGGGAGGCACGCGCGCACCTGCCAGCCGCCCGGCGGCAGGGGACCGGCGGAGAACGTGCCGCCGAGCGCCTCGACCCGCTCCGCCAGCCCGGCCAGCCCGATCCCGCTGTGCCGCCGGCCCGCGGGGTCGCGGACGCCGTCCCACCGGTCGCCGGACTCGCGGGCACCCGGCCGGTCGCCGGGTTCGCGGTGTCCCGGATCCGTGTCCGGGGGCCGGTCGGTCACCGTCAGCGAGACCCCCTCTGCGGACCGGCGGAGCGTCACGGTGACCGTCGCGCCCGGGGCGGCATGGCGGCGTACGTTGGTCAGCGACTCGACCACCACCCGGTACACGGTCGTGTCGACCTGACGGCTCAGGCCCGTGCCGAGCCCGGGGTCCGTCTCCAGCTCGATCGGGCCCGTGCCCGAACCGGCGTACCGCCGGACGAGCTCCGGCAGGTCGGCCACACCGGGTGACGTCGTACGGGCTCCCGCGGTGCCCTCCTCCAGCTCGCGCAGCACCCGGATCGTGCCGTCCATGGAGGCCAGCGCGTGGGTGCCGTCGGCCTCGATCCGCTGCAGCATCCGGGCCGCCTCCTCGGGGTCGGTGCGCAGCAGCACCTGCGCGGCCTGCGCCTGGATGACCATGGCGCTGACGTCGTGGGCGACGAAGTCGTGCAGGTCGGTGGCCAGCCGCAGGCGCTGTGCCCGCCGCGCGTGACGCACCGACCGGACCCGCTGCGCGTCGAGCCAGCGCAGGTACCCGCCGGCTCCCGCGCCGACGAACGCGGCCAGCGACCAGAACGCGCAGATCGCGGCGAACTCCCACCCGGACGCCGCCGCCAGGCCGGTGATCGGGATCCCCAGGAACGCCAGGGCGAGCACCGCGAGCACACCGGCGGCCACGGCCTGCGCGACGGGCGCCCAGCGGCAGGCCAGCGCGACGAGGATCATCATCGCCAGGGTGTGCAGCAGCGGCCAGGGACCGCCACCGGTCCTGGCCGGGCCCGAGAACCAGACCGTGGTGGCGGCGAGCGAGACCAGCGACACCGTGCCGGAGGCGACGGCGACGAACCGGCGGGTACGGGGCAGGCCGGCCGCGATCACGCCCACCGTGCCCAGCGCCAGCACGGCGGGCAGCACGTGCGGCGGAGCGGCGTGCGGGCGCAGCACCGCGGCCAGGGCGAGGAGCGTCCCCACCGCACCGGCCGGCACCCCCGCCCGTACGGCCGGGCGGCCGGCACCCGGTCGTTCCTGGTCGCCACTCGCTCGTCCCCGGCCGGCACTCGCTCGTTCCCGGCCGGCACTCGTTTGTCCCCGGTCGTCACCGGATCGTTCCCGGCCGGCGCCCGGTCGTCCCCGGTCGTCACCGGGTCGTCCCTGGTCGGCGGTCGTCGGGGTGGTCGGCACGAGCCTCACCATAGGTCACCCGCGCCCCCCGCCGCGTCTGCCGATCGGGGGATGTCCCGCGGGCCGTACCGGGCGCGAGGCTCGACCCGTGACCGCCCCGCCGGGGCGGCAGAACCGAGGAGCCGTGATGTCCCACCCGACCCCCTCAGGCCGCGCCGCCGCGCACGAGCCGACGCGCCCGCCGGAGAGATCGACAGGGGGAAACCGGGCGTCCGCGGCCGGGACCTCGGCGTCCGCGGCCGGGATCGAGACCGGGATCGAGACCGGCGGGCGGCGTCACGATCACCCGGTGGACCGGCCCCCGGCGCTCGTCGCGTGGGCGGCGGCGCTGTGGTGCCTCGTCTACGGATCCCTGGGCGCGTACTGGGCGTCCGGCGGGGCGGGCTTCCCGTTCGGTCCCTCCGACGCGAACGCCGAGAGCATGGGCAGCTGGCTGGCCGCCGCGACACCGGGTCCCACCGGCGCCGTCATCGCCGTCGGATGCGCGACGGGGGTGGTGGCCGCGCTGGCGGCGGTGATGCCGTGGGGACGCAGGCTGCCGCGCCGGCCGCTCGCCGCCGTGCTGTTCGTCCTCGCGACACCCCTGCTGCTCGCGGCCCCGGACGTCCGCATCCTGCAGAACCTCGCCTACTCGCTGTTCGGGAACGTGAGCCTGGTCGACTGGCCGGTTCTCAACCAGGCGCTGTGCGTGGCCGGGGGCATCCTGCTCGCCGCCACCGCGACGCAGGTCCTGCGCCGCCCGCCCTGCGCCGCCTGCGGCCGCCCGCCCGCCGACCCGGACGACCGGCGGCGCTGGACGCGGATCGGCCGGTGGGCCACCGCCGTGGCGGTGCTGGCACCGCTGCCGTACGCGGCGCAGCGGGCGGCCTGGAACCTGGGCATCCCGCTCGGGGTGGACGAGGCGTTCGTCCGGGCGCTGGCAGCCGACTTCCAGTCCAAGGGGATCAACCCGATCCTGGCGTACAGCCTGACGCTGGGCGCGGTCGGCGGCGCGCTGCTGACGACCGGGCTGGCCATGAGCTGGGGTGAGACCTTCCCGCGCTGGGTGCCCTACCTCGGCGGACGCCGGGTGCCGGTGACGATGGCCGTGATCCCGGCCACGGTGGTGACGGTCGCGGTGACCGTGGCCGGGCTGGCGGTGTGGCGGTGGGCCCTCCTCGACGGGGGGATCAACGGCTCCGCCGCGCCCGGTCTGCTGTGGGTGCCGTGGGGGATCGCGCTGGGCGTGGCCACCCTCGCCTACCACCGGCGCCGCCGGAACACCTGCCCCGGCCGACCCGACTGCCCTGGCCGCCTCGACCACGTCGACCTGCCCGGTCACCCCGGCGTCCCCGGCCGTTCCGATGATTCCGGCCTCTCCGGCTGACCCGGTCACCCCGGTCACCCCGCGTCCTCGTCCGACCCGGTGATCCCGGCCTCTCCGGCTGATCCGGTCACCCCGGCGTCCTCGGCCGACCCGATGGTTCCCGCCTCTCCCTCTGACCCGGCCTCCCCGTCCGCCTCCCGGACGAGCCGATCTATCGTGGACGGATGCTCACGGTCGGGGTCGATCTCGCGGCGGAGGCGGTCAGGACGGCCGTGGCATGGCTCGACTGGTCCGCGGACGGTGCCCGTGTCAGCCGGATCGAGATCCAGGCGGACGACGACATGATCGTCGAGGCCGTCATGGGCGCGGACAAGGCCGGTGTCGACTGCCCCATCGGCTGGCCGGACGCGTTCGTCGACTTCGTCGCCGCCCATCGCGCCGGGCACGTCCGGGTGCCCGCGGGCGTGCCGGGCGGGACTGGCGCAGGAACCTCGCCCTCCGGGTGACCGACCGGGTGGTCCACGACCTGACCGGTCTCACCCCGCTGAGCGTCTCCGCCGACCGCATCGGCCACACCGCCATGCGCTGCGCGGGCCTGCTGGCCGAACTCGCCCGCCGAGGCCGTCCGGCCGACCGCCGCGGTGACGGCGTCGTGGTGGAGGTCTACCCCGCGGCCTCGCTCAGGCGGTGGGGGCTCCCCTTCCGCGGCTACAAACGCTCCGCCAACCTCGCGACCCTCGGGGACCTGGTGGACGCTCTACGGGAAGCGGCGCCCTGGCTCGACCTCGGCCCGTACGAGCGCGTCTGCCGCGCCTCCGACGACGCCACCGACGCCGTCGTCGCCGCCCTCACGGCCCGCGCCGCGTCGCTGGGCCTGGCGACCGTCCCGGCGGGAGAGCAGATCGGACCCGCCCGCACCGAGGGCTGGATCGCCCTGCCCACCACGCCTCTGCACGAGCTGCACGGGTGAGGGCCGCGTGGGCTCCGTCACGCCTCCGAGTGAGCTGGACGGGTGATGGGCGTCCTGCCTCCCGGCCGTGGCTCCGCACGGGCCACAGGGGTGAAACGCCACAGCCCGCCGGAGAGCGCGCTCGCTCCCTCCGCTCATTCGGCGGCCTCACCCGGCTCGTCCTGGACGATGCCGTTCAGGACGGGTCCTGGCGCCTCACCATCGTGGAAACCACATCGCGTCGGGGATCGGCTCACCAGGGGGCGGTGACGCGGACGGCGTGAGTGTCTGCGGGAGCGAGGAGGCGCAGCAGACGCTCGCCCTCCGCCTCGGTCTCGTCGCGGTGGCGGGCGGTGAGCGGAGCGAACGGGGTGACGGTGAGGACCGTGGTGCCGCGTTCGCGAACGGTCGCCCAGGTGGCCGCGACCGTCCCGTCGACGAGGACCGGACCGGGAACCGGGCCGTGCTCGGGCCAGGCACGCCTGACCTGCTCGGGATCGAGGGTGCCCATGCGGCCGCGGTCGGCGAAGGAGAGCAGCACGTTGTCGTAGTCGTACAGGAACCTGACCGGGGCCGGGGTGTCCTCGGCGGGCCGCGGCGCGTCCGGCAGGTCGTACAGCTCCCCGCCCTGCTCGTTGTGGAAGATCCGCAGGTCCATCGGCTCGATCACCTCGCGCAGCCGGGTGAGCCCGCAGTGGGCCTGCACGTCCATGACGCTCGCGGGCCCGAACGCGGCGAGGTAGCGGGTCACGAAGTCCTCGATGAAGGGGGCCGCCTCCTGTGGCGCGCCGAGCCAGTGCTCGGCGCTGGTGTGGGCGATCGGGCCGCTCCGGCCCCACATGCCGCGGGGCGGGACCTGGACCAGGGCGACCCTGGCCCGTACGACCTGGGCGAGGGCCGCGGCGTCGCGGCCGGGGAACAGCGCGGCGAGCTCCTTGCCGAGCGCGCCGAAGGTCATCGGCCGCTCCTCCAGGAGCTCGCGGCCCGCGGCGGCGACCGCGTCGAGGTCGAGGTCGCGCAGGTGCCTGCCGAACGCGCCCTGGGTGACGCGCCCGATGACCGGTTCGACCAGCGGCCGCCAGCGCAGGCAGTCGCGCGCGGTGACCAGGTGGATGGTCGACCGCATCAGGGCGATCCGCACCAGTGTCCGGTCCTCCAGCAGACCGGCCGCCCGCTCGGGGTCGAAGTCCCGGATCCGGGACCACAGGCCGACGTACCACGTGTGCGGGGTCTGGGCCTGGAGCCCGGCGACCCGCTCGACCATCTCCGGCACCGGCAGCGCCGACCGCTCCAGCAACGACTGCCGCGCCAGGGTCGCCCGGTTGAGCGCACGCAGGGCCAGCACCTCAGGCATGTTCGAGGATCACCACCGGGATGTCGCGCGCGGTCTTGCGCCGGTAGTCGGCGTACTCACCGTGGATCCCCACCATCTGCTCCCACAGGGCGGGCTTCTCCGCGGCGGTCGCGGTCCGCGCGACGGCGGTGAACACCTCGGCCTCCACCTGCACCTCGACCTGCGGATGGGCCAGGATGTTGTGGTACCACAGCGGGTGGTCGTCGGCCCCGCCGTTGGAGGCGACGACCACGTAGGCGTCACCGTCGCGACCGTAGATCAGCGGGGTCCGCCGCCTCAGCCCGGACCTGCGCCCGACGGTGGTCAGCAGCAGGGTGGGCCTGCCGTGGTAGAGGTGGCCCTTCGCGCCGTTCGACTCGACGTAGGTGCGGAGGTGCTTGGCGACCCAGTCGGTGGGGGAATCGATGATCTCGTCGCTCATGCCGCTCACGCTATCGGCGTCCGGGGACATTTCCCGATGTGCGGTCTTCCGGTCCTCCGGACGTGCCAAGGCCGATGCTGCTCGACCAAGCCCCGGGACCCGCCGGAAGACGTCCCACACCCCGACGGCGATCCCTCCCCTGACGGCACGACGGGGGAGGAGCGACCAGATGTCACTCCCCGGTGCCGGCCCCGGCGCGGCCCGCGGACGCCGCCGCCACGCCTGTCGGCCGTCGCCCGTCCGGCCGGGCCCTGCCGATGACCGGGGGCACGGGGCCCTTGAACGTGCGCTTGAAGTCGGGACATGCCACGAGCGGTTCGTGCATGCACGTCGAGGCATGGTGGAGACCGTCGCGCATCCGGGTGAGCCGGGCGATGTCCTCCTCCAGCTCCCGCGCCTTCTCCGCCATCCGCGCCCGCAGCCCGGTGTCGTCGGGCGTGGCCACCAGGAACCTGGCGATCTCGGCGATCGTGAACCCGGCGCCGCGGGCGCAGGCGATGAGGGCGAGACGATCGAGAACGTCGGACCGGTAGGTACGGCGCAGGCCGTTGCGACCCGACGAGGCGATGAGGCCCCTCTTCTCGTAGAACCGCAGAGCCGAGGGCGCCAGCCCGGAACGCTCGGCCACCTCGGCGATGTCCAGCAGCGGTTCGGCCACCGTGCCTCCTTGACTTGAATCGCACTTCAAGTCACACACTAGCCGCCATGAACATCCACCACCTCAACTGCGGGTCCGTACGGCAGATCGAGGCCACCTACGACGGCCCGGCCCCCGCCCACGCCGTCAACCACTGCCTGCTGGTCGAGACCGACTCCGACGGCCTGGTCCTCGTCGAGACGGGCCTCGGCCTCGGTGACATCCGCGACCCGGGCGAAACCCTCGGGTCCGACTGGGTCGAGATGGCGCAGCCCGTACTGGACGAGGAGGAGACCGCCTTCCGCCAGGTCGTCCGGCTGGGACACTCACCCGATGACGTACGCCACATCATCGTGACCCACCTCGACGTGGACCACTGCGGAGGCCTGCCCGACTTCCCGGACGCCCAGGTCCACGTCCTCGCCGCCGAGCTGGAAGCGGCGACCACCGAGGCACCCGGCTTCCGCTACCGCCCGGCCCACTGGGCACACGGCCCCAGATGGGTCCCCTACACCCCCGAGCCGGGCGAGGAGTGGTTCGGGTTCACCTCCGTCCAGCCCAGGGGCCTGCCGTCGGAGATCCGGCTGGTCCCGCTCGGCGGCCACACCGCAGGCCACACCGGAGTCGCCGTGCGCGACGGCGATCGCTGGCTCCTGCACTGCGGCGACGCCTACTACTACCACCGGGAACTCGACGGGAACCCGCATCCGCACCCCCTCCTCGACATCGTGCAGACCGGCTCGGAGGTGCACCGCGACCTTCGGCTCGGCACCCAGGCCCGGTTGCGCGAGCTCGTCCGCGACCACGGCGACGAGGTCTCGGTCATCAGCGCCCACGATCCGTGGGAACTGGACCGCTACCGCTGACCTTGGGCGATCGCGGGACGGCGGTGGATCCCGGTACACGCACCGACACGTGACCTCTCGAAGGTCCCGGCACTCATCGAGGCCCCGGTACGGCCGCAACACGACCGGCCCGGCCCGTACCATCGGACCTCATGACGATGCCCGCGGACTGCTACACCTGCGAGCGGGAAGCGCACTTCGACGCGCTTCTTTGTACGGCGAGCCCACGAGTCAGTAGCCGGAGGCCGGCACAGCCAGGGTCTGACCCGCTGCGATGGCATCCTGCACGCTTCGTGTGAGAGTGCTCTCCACAGCGGCTGCCTGCTGCATGAGGTTCTGCATGCCCATTCTGTCATCGGTATGCGCGAGCAGATAACGGTACTTGTCGTTGTGCTGTAGCTGCTCATGAGCCCTGAGCGCGGCATCCGCCTCCTGGACTCGATGCGCGTAGGCCTCAAGCTCCACGATCCGCCGTGTGACCGTCGCGACCGAATGCCGTAGGGCCTGCTGCTGGGGGGCCAATACGGCCCTCAGCTCAGGAGTGACGACGACGCCACGGGTGGCGGCGGCCTGCTCAGCGCGGAGAATGCTCTGAAAGCGTAGAAGCCGACTGATCTCCCACAGTTGATGGGGAAACAGCACGTTGTTGGCGACGGAATCCAGAAATCCCCGCTGACTGGTTTGGGACCAGCTGACTGTCATGGTCGCGTTGGTGGCTCGCCGGAACAGGGCGTGGGCTTCGTTGTCGAGATCGCTGGGGAGCACATAGCGATCATGGTAGACGCGTGCCAGCCGATCGGCGGATCCCTGATATACCCACACGAAGAATGTTGTCATGAGCACAGAGAGCAAGACGAGGACGACTAGGGCTACCGGTTCCCCTTCGGCAATCGCCACGCCAATAGAGGCGACGGTTGTCGTGCAGAAAATTGCGGCGATGGCGATCAGCCAACCGCTCGAGGACTGAGAATGGCCATGGCGCTGTTGGGAGGCCACTGACATTCTCATGAGATCCTGGTTTCCCAGGATCCGGCGCTTGTCGTGGGGAGGGATGGTGGGATCGACGATCGGCCAGTGATCAACCCAGGAGTGCATGGTGAAGATCAGCCTCCTATAGGGCCTGACGCGGTCCAGGAACCGGACGCGATACAGCGGGAGATCCTTAAGTCGCAGATAATTGCAGAGACCGCTTTTATGCACAACCGCGGACCGCGCTGGACGCGATCACGGTGACCTTCGCGGCAATGAGGTCGCGGCCAACACGGTGCGCCGCAAGCGTGCGGCCTGCATTCCTTGCTCGAACTCGCCGTGGAACAGAAGGAACTGCCCGCCAACCCGCTGTACGCGATCACGTGGACTCCGCCCGCGACCGCTGGCGTAGCCGACTCCCGTACCGTCGTCGATCCAGAACAGGCTCGTGCGCCGCTGAGGGCGGTCCGTATGGTCGGCCGGACCCGGGGTGGACGGCTGCATGGCATGTTCGCCTGCATGTACTACGTGGCTCTACGTCCGGAGGAAGCTGCGGGTCTGCGCCGCCAGAACTGCGACCTTCTCGGACAGGCTGTGGCCCGGTGAACCGGTCACAGCGTGGACGTGCTGCTGCCGGTTTACGCCAAGTGCGTTGAACGGCGGCAGACGCGAGCCAACGGCAAGATCTTTGAAGTGCTCGGCGAATGGTCCCCAACTTTGCTCACCACGGCCCAGGGGTGTCCCAAGGCCCTTTTGGTGCCCGAGATGACCTGCGGAAACGTTACCGAGACCGGTTCGCACTGGTTCATGGTCATTGACCTGCGGCTACTCGGGATCAACCAAAAGCGATCAAGGAATTTCCTGGTGAAGGGCGTGGTGACCGGTCCGGAGAGCGTCCCGGCAGGAGTCGGTCCCCTTTGGGAGAGATTGCCATCACGGCCGCTGGGGCCGTTTGACCTACCACTATGGTCGAGATCGTCCTTGATCGTTTCGCATCTGTTTCACGTCTGGATGATTGGACACTCTCCGTCTTTCTGGATAAACAGGCCACTTGTTGTCACTCATTCCATTGTGGGACATTCGCCCCAACGACATACCTTGGAATTGCCCTCATTGTCGGGTCTTGGCGCATACGCTTGGGATGTAGGCGAAAGTGAGTGCAAGGAGTTGCGGTGACAGCCGATCTCTCGCACGTCGTTGAAGAACCTTCACTCACCATCCCCCGTCAACCCCCCTTTTGGCGTTCGCCCCTGGGGTGGTTGTCGGCGATCGCCGTCTGTGTCGCCGTACTCGGCTTGGTGAACCTGCACGTCGCGGGCACGCCGGCCGCCCCGGCCGACCCTGCCGACCCGGTCGTCACGATCCGCGGCATCATGGCCTCCAAACAGGACTTCTTCAACGACGAGGAAGTCCAGCGGCTGTTGCTGAAGCACAACATGCGGGTCGAGGTCACCGCGCGCGGCTCGAGTGAGGTCGTGTACGAGGTGGTCAACCAGAAGACCCAGTACTACGACTTCGCCTTCCCGTCCGGGCAGCCGGCCGCGGATCTGATCGACAGCGACCGCCGCAAGGAGGGTCGGTACGTCCGGACGACGCGCCTGTTCACCAGCCCGATCGTGCTCGCCAGCTACCGCGAGTACGCCGAGACCCTGGTCAGGAACGGCGTCGCGGATCGGCACTCGGGCGGGCCTGACCGGGCGCTCTACTACACCCTGGACACGGCGAAGTTCATCGAGCTGGGCAAACGCGGAGACACCTGGAACGACATCGGGATCGGCACGTACACGGCCCCGAGCGGCAGGAGCATCACCAACGGCAACCGCGTACTCGCCCAGACCGCAGGGGTGTGCCGGTCCAACTCCGGAGCCACCTACCTCGGCCTGGTCGCCTTCGTGGAGAACGACGACCAGCCGGTGCAGACCGAGGCCGAGGTGAAGCGGATCGCCAAGGAGGTCCGGCCGCTCATCGTCGCGACCGGCATGCCGGAGTCGGACCTCTGGCTCATCTACGTCACACCGGAGGGCAAGAGTCAGGGGCCGGTCGTCGTGGTGTACGAGCACCAGTTCTTCGCCTACCAGCAGGACCACCGGCGCCGTACCGGGCGTCCGGACACCGAGCGGGTGCTGCTCTACCCGAAGCAGGAGCTCCAGACCGATCCGGGGTACATCTCGCTCAACACGGACGACGGTGACCGGCTCGGCGAGCTGCTGCTCAAAGACTCCGCGCTGCGTTACCGCATGGCGGAACTCGGCTTCCGCGTCATCGACGGCACCGACACCGCCGGGACCAGACGGCTCTTCCAATTGCTCGACAGTCGCCTCGTGCCCAGGCCCGACGAGCGCACCGACTACACCCGGGCGGAACTTCCGGAGCTGCCCCTTCTGGGAAAGCTGCTCGAAGAGGTCGGCGAGTGCAAACCATGAGGCGACGTCCGCGCGCGTTCGCCGGCCTGGTGGCCTGCGCGATGCTGATCGCGGGCACCGGCTGTGCCCCGGACGAGCCGGACACGAAACTGCGGGTGCTGGCGAGCTCCGAGCTCGCCGACCTGCGCCCGCTGCTCGACGAGCTCCGGCGGGACACCGGGATCGAGGTCGTCCTCGACCACCGGGGCACCGTGGACGCCTCCGTCTCGCTCGCCAAGGGCGACGACGACCACGACCTGGCCTGGCTGTCCGACGACCGCTACCTGCAGCTCAAGCTGCAGGAGCCGGGCAGGCGGCTGCGCCCCCTGTCCACCGAGATCATGATGTCACCGGTGGTGGTCGGCGTACGGCCGCGGACCGCGGAGCGGCTCCGCCGCAACGCACCGGACCCGAAGCTGTCCTGGGCGGACATCGCGGACGGCGCGGCCGAAGGCCTGGTGCGCTTCGGCATGGCCGACCCGCGCCACGCCAACAGCGGGCTGGCCGCCCTGGTCGGCGTGGCCACCGCCGCCGCCGGCACCGGCAGCGCGCTGCGTCCGCAGGACGTCACCTGCGACCGGTTACGCGGGCTGTTCTCCGGCCGGACGCTGACCGCGGCGTCGTCGGCCGGGCTCGTCGACGCGTTCGTCGCGGACCAGGGGAAGGCCGACGCGCTGATCGAGTACGAGTCGACGATTCTGTCCCTCAACGCGAGCGGGAGGCTGCGCGAGCCGCTGGAGATCGTCTACCCCGAGGACGGCATCGTGCTGTCCAAGTACCCGCTGCTGTTGTTCAATCCGGCGCGCCGCGCCGCCTACGACAAGGTCGTGGCATGGCTGACCCGCGCGGACACGCAGCGGAAGATCATGCAGCGCACGCTGCGCCGCCCCGTCGATCCCGGTGTGACCCGGGATCCGCGGTTGCGTACGGAGATCGGTAACGCGCTGTACTACCCGGATCGCCCCGAGGTCGTCGACCGGCTGCTGGCCGGCTACGACCCGAGCGCCAGGTCGGCGGGTCAGGTGATCTTCGTACTCGACTACTCCGGTTCCATGAGGAGGAAGCGGATCAAGGCGCTGCGATCCACCTTCGAGGGACTCAGCGGTGACGACGACTCGTCCGTCGGCAGGTTCGTACGCTTCTACCGGGGCGAGCGGTTCATCCTGATGCGCTTCGGCGGGGACGTCCGGGCGGAACGCGGCTTCACCATCGCCGGCCCGCACGACGTCGACGCCATCCGCGCGTTCCTCGCCACCGACAGGTTCGACCGGCGCACCGCCGTGTGGTCCGCGCTCGACCACGCCTACGGGCGCGCCGGCGAACTGAGGCGCGCCGACCCGGAACGGCCGGTCACCATCGTGCTGATGACCGACGGCCTGAACAACGCGGGCATCGGACCCAAGGAGTTCCTCAGCCGGTACAGGGCCCTGCCGCCGGAGACCAGGGCCGTGCACACGTACGCCATCCGCTTCGGCGAGGCCGACCCGGCCGAACTGGACCGGGTGGCCAAGGCGACCGGCGGACGCATGGTGGACGCCGACGCGTCCTCGCTGGATCGGGCTTTCAAGGAGACCCGTGGCTGCCGATGACCTCTGGAGGATGGATGCTGGTGTGGCAACTGATCACCGTCGGGGCCTTCGTCGTCGCGGTGGGCTCCTGGGCGGTGTACACGCTCACTGAGCGCCGCCGGTCGGCCTGGGTGAGGAGGCACAAGCCGGGGAGCTGCTTCTACCTCGACGAGGACTACGCCATGGACCTCTACCTGCAGGAGGACAAGTACCCGGACCTGCAGCGCTCGGTCCAGGAGACGACCCGCCGCGGCTTCGGGGGCAAGGTGAAGGGCAACTTCTCTCGCGTGAGCACGGAGATGACGGCCGAGGACCAGAGGGAGCAGCTCATCAAGTCCATCAAGGACGAGGGGCCGATCACGGTCATCGGGCGCATCGCCCGCGCGCTCGACAACGCGAACGACATCGTGTACGTCGATCTCTTCAACTGCACGATCACGCCGAGCGCCGGCCTGGACCACGCGCTGCAGCGGACCTACGAGAAGCGGGCCAAGCGGGTGGACGCGGCCCGGTTGCAGGAACTCGACCCGTTCACCTTCGTCTCGGTCATGGGACGGTTCAGGGTCACGGCCACGTCCGAGACGACGACCACGTTCTCGGCGCCCTACGGCGATCCCGACGAGTTCTCCGACGACCTGCCGAGGGTGACCGTCACCTGCGAAACCGCCCAGCTGCGCCGCAGCGTGCCCGACGAGCCGTTCCCCGCGCGCTGCCTCGGCAAGATCAGGCACTGGGACCCCGGCACCCGCCAGCTGGTGATCTCCCCCGTCCTCACCATCTTCCAGTGACGACCCGTCGAGGGCGACAGGCGCCGGCCGACGGCACGATCTCCGAAGCGCTCGATGAGCGATCCACGTCATCGGAAAAGAGAGGAAAGCAGCCCGGCAGGACGGACGTCCGCGTCCTAGACGGGCCGGGGTACGGAAGCCCAGCCGGGGAGTGTGAACCACACGGGCACGGCGCGGCGTAACGCTTCGGGGCCCTGCACCTCGACCGCGTGGGCGCGCAGCGCGTCCGGCCAGCTCAGGTCGCCGCGCCAGACCTCGACCATGCTCCGCAGGCCGGCGGTCACCGTCACGGTGACGGCGTGACCGGGGTCGGTGTCGCAGACGTCGACCTCGCCACGTGTGATCACGAGCCACCAGTGGCGACTGCTCGGTGGCACGTCCGGGAACCGGAACTCGACGACCGTCCGCCCGTCCGGAACGACGGTCCGGTCGACGTTGCGGTGCATGTCCCACAGCAGCAGCTTCGGGTCCAGGTCCTCGTCGCCGAGCTCTCCGATCCAGCGGACGCCCCAGGCGGCGAGTGCCTCGACCACCGGTCGCAGCTCGTGGCCGGCCTGGGTCAGGACGTATCGCACATCATTGTCTTCGACGCGCCTCTCCACGATGCCGGCATGGGTGAGCCGGTGCAGCCGCCGGGACAGCAGCGTGGGGGACATGCGCGGCAGGCCGCGACGCAGGTCGTTGAAACGCTCGGTCCCGCACACCAGTTCCCGGATGACGAGCAGCGTCCAGCGTTCGTCGAGCAGTTCCACGGCCTTGGCGACCGGGCAGAACTGGTGATACGAGGAGCCCACGCCCCGAGTCTAAGCTCCGCCGCCGTGAACGCCGGTGAGAGCCGACCGGCTCTCGGCGGGTGCTGGTACAGATCGTGTACTGGATGGCGGATCCGTCCCTCCCTACCGTCGATCCCAGTCCACCGCGACGATGAGGGAGAAGCACGATGAACGTACAGGGCGAGGCGTCAGAGGCCGACCGTGCGCTGAAGGCCAGGCACCGCGCCATGTGGGCGCTGGGCGACTACCCCGCGGTCGCCACCGAGATCATCCCCGAGCTGGGCGCGATCCTGGTCGAGGCGTGCGGGGTCGGACGCGGGGACAGGGTTCTGGACGTGGCCGCCGGGTCCGGCAACGCCGCCATCCCCGCGGCGCTGACCGGGGCGAGCGTGGTGGCCGGCGACCTGACCCCGGAACTGCTGGAGGCGGGACGAGCCCTGGCCGCACGGCGCGGCGCGGAGGTCGAGTGGCGACAGGACGACGCGGAAGCCCTGCCGTACGCCGACGGCGAGTTCGACACGGTCATGTCCTGTCTCGGGGTCATGTTCGCCCCCCACCACCGGGTCGCCGCCGGCGAGCTGGTCCGGGTCTGCCGTCCGGGCGGCACGATCGGCCTGCTCAACTGGACGCCGGAGGGGTTCGTCGGACAGATGTTCGCGACGATGAAACCGTACGCGCCTCCGCCTCCGTCCGGCGCGCAACCCCCTCCGCTGTGGGGCAGCGAGGATCATGTCCGCGCGCTGCTCGGAGACGCGGTCACCGATGTCGTCGCACGTCGGCAGACGGTCACGATCGACCGGTTCGCTCACCCCGGTGCGTTCCTCGACTACTTCAAGGCCAACTACGGCCCGACCGTCGCCGTCTACCGGGGAATGGCAGGGGACTCCGACCGGGTCGCCGCACTGGACCACGCCCTCACCGAACTGGCCCGCCGCCATATGCACGGTGAGGGAAGAACGGTGATGGAGTGGGAGTACCTCCTCCTCACGGCACGCAAGCGCGACTGACGACGAGAACCGCCGGCGGCAGCCCACCCCGAGAGGCCATCGTGATCCCGGACGGTCCCGTTCTCGGCCGCGACCAGGGCCCCGACGTTTTCCGGATCATGACCCGGCGGGGGGTGTTCGCCCACCGGGCACAGTGAACCGGCCCCACCCGCTATGACAGGACTCCTGAGAGCTGTCTCGCCGGTCGCTGACTTCGCGCCGCGACGATCCGGTGTGAGGACCTCTCCCGGACCGTCCCTCGATCACAACCAGATCCGTACCCCAGGAGCAGGAGCCGCGCGGACGACCACAAAGCGTACAATCGGTCGGACCTTACCTGGCTTTCGTCGGGTCCTCTCCTGGATGGCTACGGAGCGACTTCCACCCTTTTTGAGGCTCTTTGTTCGGTCAGGTAAGCCGGCAGTTCGGGATGCTCCGGCCGGTGAGACACCGTCGGCTGATCGGTCCGGTTTGTCACCGCCCGAGCCGGGTACCGCGCGTTCCCGGCGACGTTCGTACGCCCGCTCGCCGTCGGAAGAGCCGGATGATCCACCTGCATGCCGACTTATGATCTTTTCGTCTGATACCTGCCCTGTTGCCGGAAGAAGCTTTATGACCCACCCCCTCAGCCGGCGGTCCGCCCTGCTGAGCGCCGCGGCAGTGGCCGGTCTCGCCCTGGGGACGAGACCGGCCGAGGCGACCGGCGCCGGCGCGTTCGACGCCGCGCGTGAGCGGTGGGTGGGCCTGCTGGCCGGCGGGTCGTACGACTCCGCTCGCACCGACAGGACGTACATCGACAGGGCACGGATGCTCGAGGGGTCGGCCAACGCGGTGCTGCGCAAGCTGAACCCCGCTGCCGGTCGCCCGAGCCTGTGGTCCGACCTGCCGCTGTCGGACCCCCGGACGGGCAACTTCAACCGCTCCTACAACCGCATGCGCACACTGGCGCTGGCCTGGGCCACGCCGGGCACCGCCATGCACCACGACGGCCAGATCGCCCGGACCGCTGTCAGGGCGCTGGACTTCCTCTACGAGCACGCGTACCACGAAGGACTCGACCGGCGGGGCAGCAACTGGTTCTGGTGGGAGATCGGCGTCCCCCGCTCGCTGACCGACACCTGCGCCCTGCTGTACGACGGCCTGCCCCCGGACCGCATCGAGCGCTGGCTGCGTCCCCTGCGCCGTTGGTGCCCCGACCCGGAGCGCCGCGTCAGCCACCCCGGCGTCGTCGAGACCGGCGCCAACCGCGCGGGCAAGGCCATGGCGGTGGCGATGCGCGGAGTGCTCACCCACGACGCCCGCCTCGTCAAGCGGGCCAGGAACGCCGTCTCCGACCTGCTACGGCCGACAAGGGGCCCGGGCGACGGCTTCTACCGTGACGGATCGTTCATCCAGCACGACGTGTACCCCTACACCGGCAGCTACGGCGTGGACTACCTGGAGAGCGTGGCCAAGCTGATCGCCATGCTCTCCGGGTCACCGTGGGAGATCACCGGAATCGACAACGTCTACGACCTCGTGGACCGCTCCTTCGTGCCGTTCGTCTTCGACGGGCTGATGATGGACTGCGTACGCGGCCGGCAGATCTCGGTGCAGGGCCACCGTGACCACCACTCGGGACAGAAGGCGGTCGAGGCCGTCCTCACCCTGCTGGAGACGGCACCCGAGCACCACGCCCGGCGCTGGCGACCGCTGGTCAAGGGCTGGCTCACCCGCAACCAGGCCACCCCCTACGGCACGCTCGCACCACCGGCGAGCATCGCGAGGGCCACCGCCCTGCTGGCCGACCCGTCGGTGCCGGTCGGCCCGCGCACGACGGGCACGTACGTCTTCGCCGACATGGACCGGGTCGTGCACCGCCGCCCTACCTGGGCGTACGCGATCGCGATGAGCTCGCGGCGCATCGGCGCCGCCGAGGCCATCAACCGGGAGAACCTGCACGGCTGGTACACCGGCGACGGCATGACCTACCTCTACACCGGCGACCTCACCCACTGGAACGACGACCTGTGGCCCACGATCGACCCGTACCGGCTGCCGGGCACGACGGTCGACACCCGCAGGCGCGCCGATCTCCCGCACGACCACCGTCGTCTGCCTCCCACCCCGTGGGCGGGCGGCGTGGCGCTCGACGGCGAGTACGGCGTGGCCGCGATGAGACTCATCGCCGGTGGCTCCTCGCTGCGGGCCAGGAAGGCATGGTTCCTGCTCGACGACGCGGTGATCGCCCTCGGCGCCGGCATCACCGCCTCCGACGGCCGTCGTATCGAGACCGTCGTGGAGAACCGCAACACCCACGACCGGCATCCGCCGCTGACCCGGGGCGACGGCTGGATCCACCTGGACGGTGTGGCCGGTTACGCGCTGCTCGACGACGCCGACGCGAAGGTCATCCGCACGAAGCGCACCGGCCGCTGGCGGGACATCGACAAGGGTGCCACCACCGGAGGGGACACGTCCCCTGTCACCAGGCACTACACGACGATCCTCATCGACCACGGCGTCGACCCCCGCAAGGCGCGCTACGCCTACGCCGTACTGCCCGACGCCTCCATCACGCAGATGGAGGCCTACGACGGGCGGATCGAGATCCTCGCCAACTCCGCGGCGGTGCAGGCCATCTCGCGCGACGGCGTGACCGCCGCCGTCTTCTGGCGCTCGGGGACCATCGAGACCCCTGACGGGCCGCTCACCGTCGACGGCCCCTGCACCCTGCTGGTCCACCACGCCGGCAAGCGGGTACGGCTCGCGGTCTCCGACCCGTCCAGGACCGTCGACGAGGTGAAGATCACGTTGCCCTGGCCGGTGAGATCGGTCGAAAAAGGCGACCGCAGCGTGCGCAAGGCCAAGACCGCCCTCAAGGTGGAGGTAAGGGGCAGCCGTGGGCACGCGCACACGGCGGAGGTTCGCGTATGAGGGCGAGATGCTCGAAATTGATGAGGTACGAGATCGACGAGCGAATCGCGTACAGGGCCACGAAGAAGAGAAGCCCGATGAGCTTCTTAAGACTTCTACCGTGACCACCACCATGGCCACCGCCGGGCATCGCACCGTCCGCATGTTAGACCGGAGAGCGGTTCTCGCTTCCGGCGCCGCCGAAGCGCTCGTGACGAGACCCTTGGCTTTCTCCCTCTGCGTGGATTCGATTCCGGGGTGTTGCCGTCGGCGCCTAAGCCTCTGCATCGCACGCCATCAGGACAGCGCGGGTCTAGACGATTAAAGATCATCGTTGGGAGGGCATTGGAGGATCAGCGGCCAGCGATCGCTGGTAGAGGTACAGCCCCGGATACATCAAGGAGGTCTTGGCCAGCGTTTTTGCTGGTCAATGGCGCTTTGCTACCGGTCAAATCTGGTACCCCCGGCATGACTCGAACATGCGACCCCCGCTTTTGGAGAGCAGTGCTCGCACACTAGCTCATATGATCTGACCTGCCGAGATGCTCCACAGGATGAGCGCGACATACTTGATCATCCCGCCTATGTCCTGTGCCCGCGGGAGCGTGCCCCCGCCTCCGCCTGTGGAGGACGTAAGTGACGGCCAAAGATCTTGGTGCACCCCGGGGTAGCGGATACACGAGAAGTGTGCAACCCGGTGCGAATCTCCTGAAATGATCGACGACTGTCAGTGTTAGGCGCCAGTATAGAGCGACGAGTGGCGAGCAGAGCTGCGTGCCGACCCGCGGCGGAGAACTAGAAGGACAGTCAATGACGACGAAGTCGACCGGCAGGTCTCCTCAGGTGGAGCAGGTCCGTGCCGCCCTCCACCGTGAGTTCGACGGGTTGATTGACCTGTCTGATTACACTCATCCAGATCCGGGCGAGCAGGAACGTAAGTTCCTTAGTAGGGCACTGGCGGCCTTGGTGGCGCGCAAGCTCTCTGGTCATGACAGTCGTGAGGTTGTCGACTACTTGGTCGACGGACGTGCCGACATGGGCGTCGATGCCATTGTCCCGCTCAACGGTGGCCTTCACATCTGTTTCATTCAGAGCAAGTGGAACCAACGTGGGAATGCGGGCTTCAGCGCTGCTGATGCACGCGCCTTCTTCGAGGGACTCCGGCTTCTTGAAGATCGGAAGTTCGACCGCTTCAACGACAATCTTCGGCGGTATGCGGAGCAAATCAAGAATGGCCCCTGGGATCCACGTAGCAAGATCACTTTTCTGATCGCGCTGATGGGTCCGGGGAATCTCCATCCCGACGTCGAACTGACACTCGGTGACTTCGAGGAAAGTGTCAACCAGTTTAATACCTTTCTCAGCCACGAGGTCTGGGGAGCACAGCGACTCTGGGAGGTCATCAGAGATGATCTTGCGATGCCAGAGGTTGAATTGGTTGCCAAACTGGATCAGTGGTTCAATCTCGGTCAGCCGTACAACGCCTACCAGGGGCGGGTTCCTGCCGCTGATGTTGCGGACTGGTTCGATCAGCACCGTGACCGGCTTTTCGACCAAAACATCCGGCAGCCGCTCGGCTTGACCGAGGTCAACCACGGGCTCATAGAGACATTGATCGAGAACCCTGAGTCCTTCTGGTACCGCAACAACGGGATGACTATTCTTTGTGACACGGTGGAGGTACATCACTGGAACAAGGCCGCCTATGGGCCAGTGCAACTTACCTTAAAAGGTGCAAGCGTGGTAAATGGGGCACAGACGGCCATGGCCACGTATGAGGCGCTCCGAAAGGCTCCTGAGGCTGTCGCCCGCGCTCACGTCGGAATCAAGATCATCTCGACAAGAGACTGTCCATCCGACTTCGGCATGACAGTCACGAGGGCGACGAATACACAGAACCATGTCGGGCGGCGTGAACTCGTCGTTGCTCTTGATCGCGTCCAGTTTGATATCAGGCTCGACTTTGCGTTATCACTCCAGAAGGAGTATGTCTTCAAGACCGGAGAGAAGGAGCCTACAGCTGAGCTCGGTTGCTCAGTTGTCGAGGCGGCTATTGCGCTAGCCTGTGCACACAGCAATCCCGATTTGGCGGTCCGCGCCAAGCGGAGTACGGAACTTCTCTGGGAAGAGGGCACCTATCAACTGCTTTTTGGTGACCAGCCGACCGCACTCCAGATCTGGCGATCCGTCCAGATCAACCGGGCGGTCCAAATAGCTCTTTACGCCAGTAAGGGTGCCCGCGAAGGAAGAGCTCAAACTATTGCGGAGCATGGCGAGTCTCTGATCGCTCACATTGTGATTCAGCGCATCGATGGCGGCGAGATCGAAGACTCCGAAATCGACTGGGAGCTTGTCCTGAGGGGAATTCCCGAGCTGACTGAGCAAGCTCTCGCGTGGCTGATTCACCGTGTCGACCAGACCTATGGCTCGACCTCCCTTATTACCAGTACCCTCACTAACCCTGACCGGTACCGCTACCTGACCAGGACAGTCATTGAAGACCTTGCCGGTGGGGGAGCAGCGCCTGACGTTCCGGCAGAGTACCGGCCGTTGCCTCCGCCCCGCCGACCCAGGCGACCTAACGCCGTACCCACTCTGATCGACGCGGGCCGCCTTACTGATGGAACAACCCTGTATTTCGAACCGAAGACTAACCCCGAACGCGAAGCATTGAAAATCTGGCTGGCTGAGGATTCACGACGTGGTCAGGCAAGTTGGGTAAATGACCGCAGGAAGCCGCTGCTCTGGGCCGCCGACGGCATAAGGTACACGCCTACGGGTTTGGTCACCCGCATCTGGAAAGAGGCGGGATGGACCGCCACTCCGGTCTCTGTCCAAGGGCCCTCACGCTGGCATCTTCCAGGCGAGGGTTCTCTGTGGGATCTCGCCAAGGCTATTTTCATGGAACGTGAGGACGGTGAAGAATGAGCCGAGCTAATTCAGCACGCAGGTTCACCAGCTCAGGCTAGCCGTTGAGGTCTACCCTGAGGAATTCTCCGGTGTCAACTGCCGCGTCGTCGGGATAGAATTGCAAGCGATTCATCTTCATCAACCGGTACCGGTGGTTATTGAGGATGACGATTACTTGACGCCGAGAGAGTCACCACGTCATCTGATGGCAAGCCGATCCGTACCGCAAGGCCGTCAAGCCCGAGACATCCGATAGGCGAGGCGTGTCAACCCGGTCCGGAGTGACCGTCGGCGCGAACGACGGGTCGTAGGCATGACAGCGGGCGCATCGGCGGTTGCTCCGGCGCGTGCGGGGGTCTTGAGGGCTGCGAAGTCCCAGCGGCAATGGTGCTCAGCCCAGCTGACCCACGCTGCGGCGGACTACTCAGCCGATATGGGAAACGCCGCCCGTTACTGGTAGGTCAGGCAGTGAAAACAGGCAGCCCAGGAAGCGGTTGTAGAGGTTGCTCAGGGCGGCAGCGTGGCGCTCGTCCTGGTCTTTGCGCGGGTCGTAGTGGCCTCGTGCTCCAGGTGAGGCGGTCAGAGCGGCGGATGTCCACACATACCCCACCGGGGCTAGGCGCTGGTTTTTGACCCGGCGGTGCGTCACGGCGCGGCTGCGTCCGCTGGAGCGGCTGATGGGGGCCGCGCCGGCGTAGGCCTTGAGGGCTCGGGCATTGGCGAAGCGGGTGCGGTTGTCGCCGACCTCGCCGAGCAGTCGGGCGCCGGTTAGATCGCCCAGGCCGGGGTGCGCGCGGAACGCGGCAACGGTGGCCTCTTTCAGGGCCGCGGCCGAGGTGCAGGCGGCGTCCAGCACCGCCAGCAGTGCCAGGGCTTGGTAACCGTAGGCTTCTTCGACGGGGGTGTTGGTGCAGGTGCTCGGGGCGCAGCCCGGTGTGGATCTTCTCGGTCCAGGCCTGCAGGTGGTAGATCCGGCCACTGGGCTTGAGGGCGGCGCAGATCTACGGCCGGCTCAGCCGGGCGGCTTTGGCGGGGGTCGGGGCGATGGCCAAGATCGCGTGGGCCTCGCGGCAGCCGACTCCACCGAACTCGGGGTACATCAGACTGGTGCGCGGTTGAGCCGAGAAACTGACCCAGGACGGGTACGAAGTCACCGAAGGACAGGCCGTGTAGATACAGCAGCGGCAACACCTTGGTGCTGCGCGGGGTCTTGCGCACCCACGGCGGCAGGATGGCCGAGGAGAACTGCCGCCGCTCGCCGGTATCGGGGTTGATGCGCGTGTCATCGACGCGTGGTGTGCTCACCTCGATGGTGCCAGCTGCGGTGAGGACCTCCCGCGTCTGGTGGGAGCCGTTGCGCACGACCAGGCGGCGGCCGTTCTCGTCGCGCTCGTCGGTGAACTGGGCGATGTAGGCATCGACCTCGGCCTTGAGCGCTTGGGCCAGTATCCGGCGGGTGCCCTCACGCACGATCTCATCGATCAGCGACAACGAGGTGGAGTTGTCTGTGAAACGGCGGTCGCTGCCTGCGGGCTCGAGGACTACGGTGAGCATCGGGTGGGCCTTCCGCGGCCGACGCGCCAACGTCGGCCATGCGTGAGAGCCTCAAACGATCACTGGGAAGGTACACCCCTTCCCAGTCGATCCGCAGCTCTCAAGCATTGCTCCGCAGGTCGTAGTCTCACCTACTGTGCTGCCCCTTGAAGGAGAAGATCGGTGACAACTAGCGGTAAGCCCACCACTGCACCCAAGTCGCCCTACGGGCCCTCAAATGCCCCCCTGCACGTCAGCGGTCAGTGGATCTGGGCTCCTCTTCGAGGTCAGTGGCTCATCGCGAAGCCTGAAGAACGTGTACGGCAGCAATTCATCTATGATCTTCACACAAACTGGGGATACTCCCTAGGGCAAATGCGACAAGAGGTGAAGACTCAGCGCGGACGTGGATCAGCGCGGGCGGATATCGTTATTTCGGAATCTAGCGATGATCTCAACGCTAATCGCAATTATCGCATAGTTGTCGAGGTGAAAGCTGAGAACGTCTCTATCAATGTGAATGACTACGATCAAGGAGAGTCCTATGCTCGAAGCGTGGGAGCAGAATTTCTAGTCATGCACAACATGCGGGAGACCGCATACCTTCGCCTGATCCCTGGAGCGCCGGGTGAACGCATAGAGATCACTACCATCCCTAAAGCTGATGAGTTAGGAGACGCCAAAAGACTCGCCGAAATCCGTAGATCCACAAAGGCTTTCACGAGAGATGAATTTCAGCGTCTCTTGTTCGATTGCCACTGCATTCTTCGAGATAACCACAAAATGGACCCGGGTGCAGCTTTCGACGAAATCTCGAAAATCTTGTTTATTAAAATGGCCTTTGAGCGAATGGATCGCGCCGAGGTCTTCAGTATAGACACGCTCGATAATTTCGCTAAAACAAACCTGATTAAGGACGATGCCAGAGTCCTGCAGCAGATCTTTACTGTAACAGAGGATCACTATAAAGCTGATGCGCTCTTTAGTGAAAACGAACGTCTTCGGGTCTCATTTGAGACCTTTCGTAGGATCGTCGGAAAGCTTCAGAAGTTCAACCTCTCGAATACTGGAGATGACGTCAAAGGTATCGCATTCGAGAGATTTCTAGGCCAAACCTTCCGTGGCGAACTTGGCCAGTTTTTCACACCCCGCCCCATAGTCGAATTTATGGTGGAGATGCTTGACCCTCAAGAAAAGGAGCTTATTTGTGATCCAGCGGCTGGCACGGGCGGCTTTCTAATTAAGGTTTTCGAGCATCTGAAAGAAAAGGTCGAAAGAGACGTTCATGACCTCATGGCTGCAGAAGAGGAGAGACTAGACAAGCTGGCTACCGATGAAAACTGGAGCGAGGAGCGCCATGCTCGAGAACTAGAGCAGATGCAAAGCGACTTCAGCAGGGAAGTGGATCAGATGGATGAATCTTCGCGCCTCTTTAGAATCGCACACGAAAATATCTACGGTGTAGATGCTGAGCCACGAGCAGCGCGTACGAGCAAAATGAATATGATCATGCACGGTGACGGCCATGGCGGGATCTACTACCACGATGGCCTCATCGATACCGCTGGAGTCTTCGAGGGCCGCTTTCACGTAGTCGTAACTAATCCGCCATTCGGTGCGAATGTCGGGGCGGATCAGATTGTTGGGGCCACGGAGCAGACCCGTATCGACAGCCCATCGAAAGTCGCTGAGTATAAAAAGCTATATGGCCCGCCATACGCTGAATCCCACGCTCGTCTGCTTAATGCGCAGTCGAAGAAAATGCCAGTTCTCCAGCTGTTTGATATCGGTCGTGATCCAATTGCCGCTCCAGATAATATCTCTCGAGTGCGAAAGAATCGTCCTACTGAAACTCTTTTTGTAGAACGTTGCTTGCGACTCTTGCGTCCTGGTGGCCGTATGGGCATTGTCCTGCCCGACGGGATTTTGAACAACCCGTCACTAGCCTGGCTGCGAGAGTATGTCGAAGAGCGAGCAAAACTTCAAGCCATAATTTCAATTCCCCAGGATGTCTTCGCCTCTTCCAAAGCGACAGTAAAGACTTCTCTTGTGTTTCTGCAGAAATTCACGGATGAGGAGTCGCAAAAGTGGCGTCAGACATGGACAGAAGTACAGGGAGCTATCCAAGAAGAGCTTGCAGGAAAATTCGAGGAGGTAGATAGCCTGCATCGCCGTAGTAATATCTATGATCGAGAGGAGCTAGCTGTTCTCATCGATGAAATAGATGATATTGAGGTTACGCTCTCACGTTCAGCGTCTAAGACCACAGCTACAAGTAAACGACTTAGAGAACTTAAGGGCAGCCTTCGCATGGCTGTTACGCCTGCGGATCGGGAGAGGGCTCGTGAGTTGCGGCGGGAAGCGACAGCTCGGCAGGCTGAACTTGAGCGTGAGGTGCAGCGCCTCACACGCATGAGAACACGAGAGGTGTTGTCATACCCTGTCTTCATGGCTGAAGTCAGTCAAGCAGGGATTACTGCTACCGGTGAAACAGGAACTCATGTCTTCAATGAGCTGCCTGATATCCATGCCGCGTACAAGCGATTCCTTAACGATAAAGGCCTATTTCTAGAAGAGAGCCAACGCATGCTTAGAGAGTCCATTAGCATAACGGGGGATGAGGCGTGACGGCAATAATACAGATTGCACCATCATCTGCACTCGAACGATGGGACGTCAAGCACTTCTTGAGGCCTCGATGGCAGCGCTCTGGTAATGAGGTTGTGCCATTGGGTCTAGTGGCAAGTCGCCGCGAGGAGGTGAATCGAGGCGACTTGCGTATCGGATCTGTTCACTTCGATGGCCAAATTACTTTGCGTCCTGAGAAAATTCAACTTAAGGGAACCACTTACGTCGCGCATCCAGGTGATCTTGTATTTTCGCGAATTGATGTTAGAAATGGTGCTATCGGTGTAGTACCTCACGGGTTTGGCAAAATTGCCTTTACCAATGAATTTCCCATCTACTCTGTCTCCGGGCAGCGCGATCTATTGCCTGACTTTGTGCGTTTGATTCTCCGCACTCATATTTTTCGGGCGCAAGTCGAAGCGCTTGTCGTTGGCCACTCGGGACGTAAGCGTGTATCTGCAGAAATGTTCGAGAAAATCCCCATCCCTGTTCCTTCTTTGGGTGAACAGGAGAGTATCGTCCGAAATTACCGCGAAAAACTGCTTGAGTCGGATCGGCTCCTAAGTGAGAGTCGTCGGGTGCGAGATGAGACCATTTCGCGCATCTCTGAAACCTTGGGACTTTCCTTCCCTGAGATTCCATCTATTAAAGGTCCTTTCGCGGTGGAATACGGCCGACTTCAACAATGGTCTGCAGCGGGATCGATGGCTATCGCTCGCGGTATTCATTCCGAACTCGAAAGCAAATTTCCGGTTCGGTTACTTGGGGAGGAATCTCTGTCGGCCGTGTCATATGGCCTTCAGGTCAGCCCTCATAGTCGCCCTGGAGATAACGCGCGCCCGTACCTGCGGGTGGCCAATGTTCAGGATGGATATCTTGATCTAAATAAGGTTAAAAAGATTGAGGTGCCGCCCGAGCTATTCCCTCAATACCGGTTGGAAGATGGAGATATTCTGCTCTGCGAGGGAAACAGTGCGGAGCTGGTGGGTCGTCCAGCAATTTGGCGTAATGAGATCGAAAATTGTGTTCATCAAAACCATATCCTTCGAGTACGCCTCAATGACCAAGAGCTGCTTCCTGGATACGCGTTGGCGTATATGCAGACAAGGCCGAGTAGAATTCACTTCAGGGGGAGAGCTAAGAAGACTACGAATCTCGCTACCATCAACAGTAGGGATGTTCGTGAACTAGAGATACCGGTGCCTCCTCTGGATATCCAGAGGGAGCTGGCTGAGCTCTGGGAGTCGGCAAGTGCCGACGCTATAAAGATGAAGTATGAAGCTAATCAGCGGCTGGAGATTGCTGATGAAGAGGCTGAAAAAGCGATCGCGATCGGCCGCTCTCGGTATTCAGTTGGGTAGCCCTGTTGTCAGTGATGGCGCTGGCTGCGATTGGTCGGAAAGCCGCAGCGCGGCCAGCGACCACCTGGCAACAGGCCGCCGCAGGTGGGCTGCCTCGAAGACGGATATGAGCTTCTTTCGATCTTATCGTCAGCTGCTTTAAGCTGCGGGTGTGGCGTTGACCCAGACTGGAGTTGCCCCGGTTCGGTAGACACATCAGGGCTTGCGGCTACGCGGCAGCGTAGTCGTCTTCGTGAGTGGGCTTGTGGGCTTGGCGTCACTCGTATTCGGCGGGGCTGAGGTGTCCGTTCGCGGAGTGACGGCGGCGCGGGTTGTAGAAACCCTCAATGTAGGCGAACACCGCTCGTTCGGCTTGTGACCTGGCGTGGAAGGTGCGACGGTTGAGCAGTTCGCACTTCAGGGAGGCAAAGAAGCTCTAGGTGATCGCGTTGATGCTCGTATAGTTCGAAGCAGGTGCCGGTGCGGCCGGTGGAGCGGCGCACCCCGGCCTGCTCACACCGCCGTCCGAAGGCCACAGAGGTATATTGACCGCCCTTGTCGCTGTGATGAATCACCCCGGCATCAGGCCGGCGCTGACCGATCGCCATCGCCAAGGCGTCGGTGACCAGTTCGGTGCGCATGTGCTCGGCCATCGCCCAGCCGACGATTCGCCGTGAGAACATATCCAAGACCACCGCGAGGTAGAGGAAGCCCTGCCAGGTCGGCACGTAGGTGATGTCGGCGGTCCAGATCCGGTCCGGCTCATCGGCCTTGAATGTTCGCTTCACCAGGTCTGAGGCGGCGACCGCCTTGCGGTCGGTGATAGTCGTGCGACAGCCCCGACGTCGGGAGACCCCGGCCAGTCCGGCCGCGCGCGTCAGCCGGGCCACCCGCTTGCGGCCGATGCAGATGCCGTCGAGTTCACGCAGGTCGGCGTGGATGCGTGGCGCTCCGTAGATCTCATCCGAAGCAGCGTGGTGAGCACGGATCTTCTCGGTGAGCTCAGCGTCACGGCGGGCGCGTGCCGACGCCCCGCGTCGACCGCGGTCGGCCCAGGCGTAGTAGCCCTGGCGCGACACACCCAGCACCCGGGCCAGCAGGGAGACGTCGTGGTGGTCTTTCTCCGCATGAATCAGCCGGAACCTCATCTGGGCCGATCCGTCTCCCGGATGCTCCTATGTCGTCAAGCCGCCGCTGCCAGCATCTGCTCAGCGGTATCGGAGATCGAGGCATCGACGGCTTTGAGGGTGCGGTAGACCACGTCGGACAGGCGGCGACGCAGCAGGCGGATGGCCTCGGTGCGGGTCTTGCCCTCGGCCATCAGCTTGTCGAGGTAGGCCTTGCCCGGACCGATACCGCGGGCCCTGGGTAACGGCGATCATGTGCAGGGCGCAGTTCATGCGCCGGTTGCCGCCGCGGTTGAGGCGCACCCGGCTGCTGTTGCCCGACCAGACGGGGATGGGGGCGGTGCCGGTGGAGCGGGTGAAGGCTGCCTTGGAGCGGAATCGGTGTACTCCGGCGGTCTCGCCGATGATCGTGGCCGCGCCCAGTACGCCGCAGCCGGGGATGGCCAGCAACTGTGGGGCCATGGCTCGCACGAGTTGTCTCAGCTGACCTTCCAGCTGGTTGATGCGCACGGTTAACTGCCTGCAGCGCTCGAGCAGTTCGCGGGCGATTTGCGCGACGATCCCTGGCATGTCGGCCAGATGTTGAGACAGCTCGTCTTGGACGCGGCGACGGCGAATTCCGCGGGAGGGGATCTCCAGCTCGGGGTCGAGTTCGTGCAGGTGCCAGCGCAGCTGGCTGCAGATTCGGGTCCGCTGAACAACCAGGTCATCGCGGTAGTCGGCCAGCAGTTTCACCTCCCGAGAGGGACCGTCCAGGTGAGCTACCGGCAGGTTCGGCTCGCGCAACGCGACCCGGGCGACCGCCAGTGCGTCGATGGGGTCGGATTTGCCGCGTTCCCGGCCTGAGCGGCGCTGGCCGGACATCAGCTGGGTGGTGACGCGCACGACCCGGTGGCCGGCGCGCAGCAGATCGGCCTCCAGTCGGCGGGTCACGTGCCGGCAGTCCTCGATCGCGAAGGTGACCTCGGTCCATTGGGCGGCCCAGGTCGCAGCGTCGGCATTGCCGTCGGGGGTCGCGCGAACGGTGCGTTCGGCGAGTTTGCGGCCGACCTGGTCGACGGCGACCAGAGTGTGGGTGCGTTTGTGGGCGTCGACGCCGATGACGATCAACCGTTCCTCCTGAACAGTCACCTACCAGCAACTTCGAGGTCCGAGCCGCTCCGGCGGGCACGCCTAGGGCCTGTACGGAGTTGAGATCAGGGGGATTCGCCTGCGCGGTGGCTTGCCGTCCTGGTAGGCCATCGCCATGGCGCGTGGAGAACTCACCG
>NZ_JBVJIA010000018.1:0-88351 GCF_055586505.1 Streptosporangium sp. NPDC050148
GATACGAACGGCACCTCAGCCGAGCGCGGAGCGATCCCCGCCAACTCCTGAACCAGACGTGATCTGAGCCGCTCCACCTGAGGAGAATGCGAGGCATAATCCACCGCGATCCGCCGCGCCCTGATCCCCTCGCCATCACAGCGGACCAGGAGTTCCTGCAGCGCCTCGGGCTCTCCTGACACGACGGTCACCTCGGGGCCGTTGTGCGCGGCGATCGACAACCGCTCCCCCCAGGTGCCGATCAACGCCCCGGCGCGTTGCGCGGACACTCCCAGCGACACCATGCCGCCCTGGCCGGCCAGCACCCCCAACGCACGACTGCGCAACGCCACCACCCGCGCACCGTCCTCCAACGAGAGTGCCCCGGCCACACACGCCGCCGCGATCTCCCCTTGCGAATGCCCCACCACCGCCGCAGGCCGCACCCCATACGACTCCCACACCTGCGCCAGGCCCACCATCACCGCCCACAACGCCGGCTGCACCACCTCCACCCGCTCCAACGACACCTCCCCCCGCAACACCCCCTCCAAGGAGAAATCGACATACGGCTCCAACGCCCCAGCACACTCGGCGATGCTCTGTGCGAACACCGGCGAAGCATCCAGCAGCCGCGCACCCATCCCCGCCCACTGCGCACCCTGACCGGGAAAAACGAACACCACCCCGGCGCTCGCACCCGCCAGCACCCGCCCCCGCACCTGACGATCCCCCACCACCACCGCACGATGATCGAACCGCGCCCGACCCGACACCAACACCCGACCCACACCCGCCACAACCCCCGCAGGCCACGAACGCCCACCCACCAACGCCACCTGATCGGCCAACGCCTCCACCGACCGACCCGACACCACCAACGGCACCGAACCAGAGCCATCACCACCGGTACTCACCACCGGCTCAACCGGCCCCTGCTCCACGATCACATGCGCATTCGTGCCGCTGGCGCCGAAGGAGGAGACCCCCGCCCGCCTGGGCCGACCCTCGTCGGGCCAGTTCCGCGCCTCGGTCAGCAGTTCCAGGGGACCCGCCGACCAGTCCACGTGCGGCGACGGCTCATCCACATGCAGGGTCTGCGGCAACACCCCGTGCCGCATCGCCATCACCATCTTGATCACACCCGCCACACCGGCAGCCGCCTGGGTATGACCGATGTTCGACTTCACCGACCCCAGCCACAACGGCCGATCCCGCCCCTGGCCGTACGCCGCCGACAACGCCTGCGCCTCGATCGGGTCACCCAGCGTCGTCCCCGTACCGTGGGCCTCCACCGCGTCCACGTCCGACGGCTCCAGACCCGCACCCGCCAGTGCCGACCGCACCACCCGCTCCTGCGCCAGGCCGTTCGGAGCGGTCAACCCGTTCGACGCACCGTCCTGGTTCACCGCGCTGCCCCGCACCACCGCCAGCACCCGATGACCGTTACGCAACGCGTCCGACAACCGCTCCACCACGAGCACGCCCGCGCCCTCCGACCAGCCCGTGCCGTCGGCCGTGGCGGAGAACGGCTTGCACCGGCCGTCGGGGGCCAGGCCACGCTGGCGGCTGAACTCGATGAACGGGGTCGGCGTGGGCATCACGGTGACCCCGCCGACCAGGGCCAGCGAGCACTCTCCCTGGCGCAGCGCGGTGGAGGCGAGGTGCAGGGCGACGAGCGAGGTGGAGCAGGCCGTGTCGACCGTGATCGCCGGTCCTTCCAGGCCGAAGGTGTAGGCGACCCGCCCGGTGGCGATGCTGCCGACGTTCCCGGACAGGAGATGACCTTCGAGCTCCGGCGGAAGACCGCGGGGGTCGGTGACGTAGTCGTGGTACATCACGCCCGCGAAGACGCCGGTGTCGCTGCCGCGCAGCGAGGACGGGTCGATGCCGGCCCGTTCGATCGCCTCCCAGGAGGTCTCCAGCAGCAACCGCTGCTGCGGGTCCATCGCCAGCGCCTCACGCGGAGAGATCCCGAAGAACTCCGCGTCGAAGTCACCGGCGTCGTGAAGGAAGCCGCCGGAGCGAGCGTAGCTGGTGCCCCGGTGGTCGGGGTCGGGATGGTAGACGGCGGGCCAGCCGCGGTCGGCGGGGAAGTCCCCGATCGCGTCCCGTCCCGCGAGGACGAGGTCCCACAGGTCCTCCGGGGAGCGGACCCCACCGGGGAAGCGGCACGCCATCCCCACGATCGCGACGGGCTCACCGGCCGGAGCCGGACGGGCCGGGCGGGGGCGTTCGGGCTTGCCCTTCCGCAGGTACGTGGCCAGCGCCTCGGGGGTCGGATGGTCGAACACCACGGTGGCCGGAAGCCTCAGCCCGGTCACCTGGTTCAGCCGGTTGCGCATCCGTACCGCGAGCAGCGAGTCGAATCCGAGGGACTTGAACGTGGTGTCGGTCCTGATCCCGTCCGTGCCGGAGTGGCCCAGGACGTCGGCCACCTGCGCGCGTACCAGGTCGAGGAGTTCGCGTTCGGTGAGGTCGTCGATCGCGGGGGCCGTAGGGGCGGCATGCCGTACGGGAGCGCGCACGAGGTCGCGCAGCAGCGGCGTGACCGTCGCTCCGGCCGGTCGGCGGCGCGCCGAGGTGTCCAGCCGCACGGGGACGATCACCGGTGTGCCCGTGGCGAGGGCGGCGTCGAACAGTTCCAGGGCCTCCGGCGTCGGCATCGCGGTGACGCCGTTCTCGGCCCACCAGGTGACCTCGCTCTCCCGGAGGTCGCCGGTGAGGGCGCTGCGCTGCGCCCATGCCCCCCAGGCCAGCGACGTGGCCGGCAGCCCGAGGTCGTGGCGGTGCCGGGCGAGGGCGTCGACGTAGGCGTTGGCGGCGGCGTAGCTCGCCTGGCCGGGTGCCCCCAGGGTGCCGGACAGCGAGGAGAACAGGACGAACGCCGACAGGTCGTGCCCGCGGGTGAGCTCGTGCAGGTTCAGGGCGGCGTGGGCCTTCGGCCGCATGACCGCGTCCAGGCGTCCGGCGTCGAGAGCGTCGACCAGGGCGTCGTCGAGGACGGCGGCGGTGTGCACGACCGCCTTCAGGTCCGTGACCCGCTCCAGGAGGGTGGCGAGCGCGGCGCGGTCGGAGATGTCGCAGGCGGCCACGGTGACGTCGGCGCCCAGCGCGCACAGCTCCGCGACGAGGTCAGCCGCGCCGGGGGCGTCGGGACCGCGACGGCTGACGAGGAGCAGACGGCGGGCGTCGTGCCGGTCGACGAGGTGGCGGGCGATCCGCCCGCCGAGGGTCCCGGTCCCCCCGGTGATCAGTACGGTGCCGTCGAGGTCCAGCGGACCGTCGGGGACGGGCTGCTCGGCCCTGACCAGCCGGGGGACGAGCGCCTTCCCGTCGCGGATCGCCAGCTGCGGCTCGTCCGGAAGCAGGGCGGGCGGGTCCTCACCGGCAAGGTCCACCAGGACGAACCGGTCGGGGTGCTCGGACTGGGCCGAACGCAGCAGCCCCCACACGGGCGCGTGCTCCAGGTCGGTCGTCTCGCCGGGCGTGCCCGTGACGACCGCGCCGCGCGTCAGCACCACGAGCCGGGCGGAGGCGAAGCGCTCGTCGGCCAGCCAGGTCCGTACCGTCTCCAGCGCCCATCGGGTCGCGTCGCGCGGCGGGGCCTCGACGAGCACCGTCTCCGGTACGGGCTCGGTGACGGAGGTGAGGTCCGGGTGGATCGCGGTCACCGGGATCGGCCGGTCGCCCGGTGCGGGCTTCCACGTCACCGTGAACAGCGAGGAGGCGGAGCGTCCGGTGAGCCGACGTTCCGGGACGGAGCGGACCGTGAGGGAGGACACCTCGACGACCGGCCGCCCGTCCTCGTCGGCCGCCTCCAGGCGGAAGGCGTCCGCGCCGGTGGGCGTCAGCCGTACCCGGAGGGTGGACGCGGTGCGCCCGTGCAGCCGGATGCCGTTCCAGGCGAACGGCAGCAGGACGTGTCCCTCGCCCGCCCGCATCTCGCGGGCGTGCAGCGTGGCGTCCAGCAGCGCCGGGTGGATGCCGAACCGGGCGGCGTCGTCCTCGTTGCCCGGCGGCAGGGTCACCTCGGCGTAGATCTCGTCGCCGCGACGCCAGGCGGCGCGCAGGCCCTGGAACGCGGGCCCGTAGTCGTACCCCTGCTCGGCCAGCCGGTCGTAGCGGTCGCCGACCTCCATCGGCTCGGCCCCCGGCGGGGGCCACTGCTCCCGGCCGGTCACCGGATCGTCCGGGGCCGGGCCGAGGAGCCCGGCGGCGTGTCGGATCCAGGAGTCGGAGTCCTCGCGCCGCGAGTGAACGTGCACCGGCCGCCTGCCCGACCCGTCGTCGGCACCGGCGACGACCTGGAGGCGTACGCCACCGTGTTCGGGCAGGACGAGCGGGGACTCCAGGGTGAGCTCCTCCACCTGGCCGTGTCCGGTCCGGTCACAGGCGTGCAGGGCCAGCTCGGCGAATGCCGCGCCGGGCATGAGGACGGTGTCCCGTACGGCATGACCGGCCAGCCAGGGGTGGCTCTCCAGCGACACCGTGCCGGTCCACACCAGCGTGTCGCCGTCGGCGCCGTCCAGCACCGCGCCGAGGAAGGGGTGGGTCTCGGGCACCAGGCCCAGACCGCGGGCGTCGGAGGCGGGGGGCGGGGCGTCGAGCCAGTAGCGTTGGCGTTGGAAGGGGTAGGTCGGCACGTCCAGGTACGGCGGCGCGTCGCCGAAGGCCGGACTCCAGTCGACCTCGACGCCGTGCACGTGCGCCTCGCCCAGCGACAACAGGACCCGTTCCATGCCGCCCTCGTCACGGCGCAGCGTGCCCACCGCGACGCCCTCGGCCCCGGCCGCCTCGAGGGTCTGCTCGATGCCGATCGTCAGCACCGGGTGCGGGCTCATCTCGGCGAAGACCCGGTACCCGTGCTCGACCAGCGCGGCGGTGGCCTCGGCCAGGCGTACCGGCCGGCGCAGGTTGTGATACCAGTACCGCGCGTCCAGCTCCCGGCCCTCGACCCGGTCACCGGTCACCGTGGACAGGAACGGGATCTCCGGAACCAGCGGGGTGATCGACGACAACGACTCGATGATCTCCTCGCGTACCCGTTCCACCTGGGGGGAGTGTGAGGCGTAGTCCACCGGCAGCCGCCGCGCCCTGATCCCCTCGCCATCACAGCGAGCCAGCAACTCCTGCAACGCCTCCGGCTCCCCCGACACGACCGTCACCTCGGGGCCGTTGTGCGCGGCGATCGACAACCGCTCCCCCCAGGCGCCGATCAACACCTCGGCGCGTTGGGCGGACACCCCCAGCGACACCATGCCGCCCTGGCCGGCCAGCGCCCCCAGCGCGCGGCTGCGCAACGCCACCACCCGCGCACCGTCCTCCAGCGAGAGTGCCCCGGCCACACAGGCCGCCGCGATCTCCCCTTGCGAATGCCCCACCACCGCCGCAGGCCGCACCCCATACGACTCCCACACCTGCGCCAGGCCCACCATCACCGCCCACAACGCCGGCTGCACCACCTCCACCCGCTCCAACGACACCTCCCCCCGCAACACTTCTTCGAGGGAGAAGTCGACATACGGCTTCAACGCCCGAGCACACTCGGCGATGCTCTGTGCGAACACCGGCGAGGACTGCAGCAGTTGCGCACCCATCCCTGCCCACTGCGCACCCTGACCGGGAAAGACGAACACCACCCCGGCGTCCGCACCCGCCAGCACCCGCCCCCGCACCTGACGATCCCCCACCACCACCGCACGATGATCGAACCGCGCCCGACCCGACACCAACACCCGACCCACACCCGCCACAACCCCCGCAGGCCACGAACGCCCACCCACCAACGCCACCTGATCGGCCAACGCCTCCACCGACCGACCCGACACCACCAACGGCACCGAACCCACCACGCCACCGGTACTCACCACCGGCTCGGCAGGCCCCTGCTCCACGATCACATGCGCATTCGTGCCGCTCATGCCGAACGACGACACCGCCGCGCGGCGCGGCTCGCTCTTCTCCGGCCACGGCCGTGCCTCGGTCAGCAGCTCCAGGGCACCGGACGACCAGTCCACGTGCGGTGACGGCTCGTCGGCGTGGAGGGTGCGCGGCAGTACCCCGTGCCGCATCGCCATCACCATCTTGATCACACCCGCCACACCCGCGGCCGCCTGGGTGTGACCGATGTTCGACTTGATCGAGCCCAGCCAGAGGGGTCGGTCCCTCTCCCGGCCGTAGGTCGCCGACAACGCCTGCGCCTCGATCGGGTCACCCAGCGTCGTCCCGGTGCCGTGCGCCTCCACCGCGTCCACGTCCGACGGCTCCAGACCCGCACCGGCCAGTGCCGAGCGCACCACCCGCTCCTGCGCCGGACCGTTCGGAGCGGTCAACCCGTTCGACGCGCCGTCCTGGTTCACCGCGCTGCCCCGCACCACCGCCAGCACCCGATGACCGTTACGCACCGCGTCCGACAGCCGTTCGACCAGCAGCATGCCGACGCCCTCGGCGGCGCCGAACCCGTCGGCCGCGGCGGAGAACGGCTTGCACCGGCCGTCGGGGGCCAGGCCACGCTGGCGGCTGAAGAAACGGAACATGTCCGGGCTGGACATCACGGCGATGCCACCGGCCAGGGCGAGCGAGCACTCCCCCCGGCGCAGCGCCTGGGCGGCCAGGTGCAGCGACACGAGCGACGACGAGCAGGCCGTGTCCACGGTGAGCGCCGGTCCCTCCAGTCCGAGCAGGTAGGACACCCGTCCGGAGGCGACGCTGGCGGTGGTACCGGTGAGCAGGTGACCGTCGAAGCCCTCGGGCTGCTCGTGCAACCGCGTCAGGTAGTCCTGGTAGCTGAGGCCGACGAAGACGCCGGTGTCGCTGCCGCGCGCCGAGAAGGGGTCGATGCCCGCACGTTCGAACGCCTCCCAGGAGGTCTCCAGCAGCAACCGCTGCTGCGGGTCCATCGCCAGCGCCTCGTGCGGCGAGATCCCGAAGAAGGCGGCGTCGAACTCCAGCGCGTCGTGCAGGAACCCGCCTCCGCGCACGTAGCTCTTGCCGGGACGGTCGGGATCGGGGTCGTACAACCCCTCCAGGTCCCAGCCGCGATCGGTGGGGAGGTCGCCGATCGCGTCCCGGCCCTCCGCCACCAGCTCCCACAGGTCCTCCGGGGAACGCACGCCGCCGGGGAACCGGCACGCCATCCCCACGATCGCGATCGGCTCGTCGGTGACGACGGCCGGAGCCGAGGGCCGGTGACGCACGGTGCCGGTCAGTCTCTCCACCAGGTGCCGGGCGAGGGCCTCCAGCGTCGGGTGGTCGAAGACCAGCGTCACGGGCAGTCGCACGCCGGTCGCGGTGCTCAGGCGGTTGCGCAGGTCCACGCCCAGCAACGAGTCGAACCCGAGGTCCTTGAACGGCAGCCCCGTCCGGACCGCGGCCGGGTCGTCGTGACGCAGCACCGTGGCGGCCTGGGTCCGTACCAGATCCAGCACCGCGCGTTCGCGGTCCGCCTCGTCCATGGCCGCGAGGCGGGACGCGAAGGAGGACCCGGTGTCGCCGGTGTTCTCCTCGGCGATCCGGCGCACCTCGGGCACGGCGGACAGGAGGGGCCTGGGGCGGGACGCGGTGAACGCCAGATGGAAGCGGCGCCAGTCGATGTCGGCGACGACGACGGCGGTCTCGTCGTGGTCGACCGCCTGCCGCAGGGCCTGGAACGCCAGGTCCGCCGGGAGTTCCCGCAGCCCGTGGGAGCGGTGTACCTCGTCGCGCGTCCAGTCGCCCCAGTGCACCACGGTGGCGGGCAGCCCGTCGGCGCGCCGCCGCCGCGCGAGCGCTTCGAGGTAGGCGTGACCGGCCGCCGTGCCGGCCTGTCCCGGCGTGCCCAGGGTTCCCGCGAGGGAGGAGAACAGGACGAAGGCGTCCAGGTCACCGGTGAGCTCGCCGAGGATCGTGGCACCCTCCAGGTGGATCCGGGCGGCGTCGGCGATCCGTTCGGGGGTCGGCTCGGCCGAAGGCTCGTCGTCCTCGGCCGCGTCGGTGTGCACGACGGCCGTGAGGGGGTGGTCGGCGGGGATCGACGCGAGCAGGGCGGTGACGGCGTCCCGGTCCGTGATGTCGCAGGCGGCGAAGGTGACCGCGTCACCGAGCACGGCCCGCAGGTCGTCCGCGCCGGGGGTCTCCGGTCCGCGACGACCGGCCAGCAGGACGCGGTCGGCCCCCGCCTCGGCGAGGGCGCGGGTGATCTGGACGGCGGCCGTTCCCGTGCCGGTGACCAGTACCGTTCCTCGGGGCGTCCACGTCCGGACCGGACGGGCACCGTCCAGTGGAGCCCTCACCAGACGGCGTACCAGGACGCCCTGGTCGCGGACGGCCACCTGGTCCTCGTCGTCGGCGGCCGCGAGCAGCCCGGCCAGGCGCGTCGCCGTGTCCCGCGTCGTCCGCTCGGGCAGGTCGATCAGGCCGCCCCGGCGGGCGGGCCGTTCCAGTGCCAGCACCCGGCCGAGTCCCCAGACCGCCGCCTGCCGGGGGTTCGCGGGGGGATCGGCCTCTTCGGTCGCGACCGCTCCGCACGTCACCAGCCAGAGCGGTGCCTCGATCCGCGCCTCGGCGAGCGCCCGCATCAGCCGGGTGGTCGGCTCCAGGGCCGCCGTCTCGTCGAGGGCGAGCAGGGACAGCGTTCCGGAGGCGTCGGCGTACTCGGCGAGGGACGCGGCGGATCCGTCCGCCCGCACCGGGACGACGACGGGGGTCGCGCCGTGCAGGCGGAGGGTCTCCGCGCAGAGGTTCGCGAGCGGCCCGTCCTCGTGGCCCGGCGGTACGGCGATCAGCCAGCGCCCGGAGAGTTCCACCGCGTCCGGGACGGAACCGGCCCGCCATTCGACGCGGTAGCGGCACTCGTCCACGGTGGGGGTTCCGGCCCTGCCCGCCGGGGAGGCGGTGGAGGTCAGCCAGTAGCGTTGGCGTTGGAAGGGGTAGGTCGGCACGTCCAGATACGGCGGCGCGTCGCCGAAGGCCGGGCTCCAGTCGACCTCGACACCGTGCACGTGCGCCTCGCCCAGCGACAACAGGACCCGTTCCATGCCGCCCTCGTCACGGCGCAGCGTGCCCACCGCGACCCCCTCGACCCCGGCCGCCTGAAGACTCTGCTCGATCCCGATCGTCAACACCGGATGCGCACTCATCTCCGCAAAGACCCGATGCCCCCGGCCCGCCAGCAACGACACGGCCTGCTCGAACCGCACCGCATGACGCAGGTTGTCCACCCAATACGCAGCATCCAACCCAGCGGTATCGAACACCCGCCCATGCAACGTCGATACGAACGGCACCTCAGCCGAGCGCGGAGCGATCCCCGCCAACTCCTGAACCAGACGTGATCTGAGCCGCTCCACCTGAGGAGAATGCGAGGCGTAATCCACCGCGATCCGCCGCGCCCTGATCCCCTCGCCATCACAGCGAGCCAGCAACTCCTGCAACGCCTCCGGCTCCCCCGACACGACCGTCACCTCGGGGCCGTTGTGCGCGGCGATCGACAACCGCTCCCCCCACCCCCCGATCAACACCTCGGCCCGCTGCGCGGACACCCCCAGCGACACCATGCCGCCCTGGCCGGCCAGCACCCCCAACGCACGACTGCGCAACGCCACCACCCGCGCACCGTCCTCCAGCGAGAGTGCCCCGGCCACACAGGCCGCCGCGATCTCCCCTTGCGAATGCCCCACCACCGCCGCAGGCCGCACCCCATACGACTCCCACACCTGCGCCAGGCCCACCATCACCGCCCACAACGCCGGCTGCACCACCTCCACCCGCTCCAACGACACCTCCCCCCGCAACACCCCCTCCAAGGAGAAATCGACATACGGCTCCAACGCCCCAGCACACTCGGCGATGCTCTGTGCGAACACCGGCGAAGCATCCAGCAGCCGCGCACCCATCCCCGCCCACTGCGCACCCTGACCGGGAAAGACGAACACCACCCCGGCGCTCGCACCCGCCAGCACCCGCCCCCGCACCTGACGATCCCCCACCACCACCGCACGATGATCGAACCGCGCCCGACCCGACACCAACACCCGACCCACACCCGCCACAACCCCCGCAGGCCACGAACGCCCACCCACCAACGCCACCTGATCGGCCAACGCCTCCACCGACCGACCCGACACCACCAACGGCACCGAACCAGAGCCATCACCACCGGTACTCACCACCGGCTCAACCGGACCCTGCTCCACGATCACATGCGCATTCGTGCCGCTGATCCCGAACGACGACACCCCGGCCCGACGCGGCCGGCCCTCATCGGGCCACTCACGGGCCCGGGTCAGCAACTGCACCGCACCCGACGACCAGTCCACGTGCGGCGACGGCTCGTCCACGTGCAGGGTCTGCGGCAACACCCCGTGCCGCATCGCCATCACCATCTTGATCACACCCGCCACACCGGCAGCAGCCTGCGCGTGCCCGATGTTGGACTTCAACGACCCCAGCCACAACGGCCGCTCCCGCTCCTGCCCATAGGTGGCGAGCAGGGCGTCCGCTTCGATGGGGTCACCGAGGGTGGTTCCGGTGCCGTGGGCCTCGACCGCGTCCACGTCACCCGGCCTCAGCCCCGCGGCGGCCAGTGCCGACCGCACCACCCGCTCCTGCGCCGGACCGTTCGGAGCGGTCAACCCGTTCGACGCGCCGTCCTGGTTCACCGCGCTGCCCCGCACCACCGCCAGCACCCGATGACCGTTACGCACCGCGTCCGACAACCGCTCGACCACCAGCACGCCCACACCCTCGGCCCACGTCGTCCCGTCCGCCGACGCAGCGAACGACTTGCACCGCCCATCGGCGGCCAGCCCACCCTGACGGGAGAACTCCACGAACATCCCCGGATTGGCCATCACCGTCACCCCACCGGCCAACGCCAGCGAACACTCCCCCGCCCGCAACGCCTGCACCGCCTGATGCACCGCCACCAACGACGACGAACACGCCGTGTCCACCGTCACCGCCGGACCCTCCAACCCCAGCGTGTACGCCACCCGACCCGACACCACACTCGACGTCGTCCCGGTCAGCAGGTGGCCTTCGAAGCCCTCCGGCGGGGAGTGCAGCGGGGCGGCGTAGTCCTGGGCGATGGCGCCGATGAAGACGCCGGTGTCGCTGCCGCGCAACGACGACGGATCGATCCCCGCCCGCTCGAACGCCTCCCACGAGGTCTCCAACACCACCCGCTGCTGCGGATCCATCGCCAACGCCTCACGCGGAGAGATCCCGAAGAACCCCGCATCGAACTCCCCCGCACCCACCAAGAACCCACCCGACCAACCCCCCGACACCCCCCACCCCCGATCCACCGGAACACCACCCACCACATCCCGGCCCCCGGCCACCACCTCCCACAACTCCTCCGGAGACCACACCCCACCCGGAAAACGACACGCCATCCCCACGATCGCGATCGGCTCACGCGAACGTGCCTCCATGTCGTGCAGGCGCTGCCGCGTCTCCTTCAGCTCGATGGTGACCCGGCGGAGGTATTCGACGAGCTGCTCGTCATTCGCCATGGGTGAGCTCCTTGTCGATGAAGCTGAGGAGGTCGTCGACGGAGGCCTCCCGCAGCAGTTCCGCGACGTCCGAGGCCGGGGCCGCGGGCGGCTCCGGAAGTGATCGCGCGGGGGCCGGGTCCGGTGGGCTCAGCCGGTCGCGCAGGTGTCGGACCAGGGCCGAGGGGTTCGGGTGGTGGAACAGCAGTGCGGCGGGGAGCCGCAGGCCGGTGGCGGTGTTCAGCCGGTTGCGCAGCTCGATCGAGGTGAGCGAGTCGAATCCGAGGTCCTTGAAGCTCGCCCCGTCGTCGATCGAGTCGGTCGCGCCGTGACCGAGCACGGCCGCGGCGTGCGTGCGGACCAGGTCGGCCAGGATCTTCTCCTGCTCTTCGGGGGCCGTCCCTTCGAGCCGTTCGCGCAGCGTCCTGTCCTGTCCGGGAGCGGGTCCGGTCGCGGGGGCTGCGGGCAGGAGCCCTCCCAGCACCGGGGACACGTCCCCGCCCGCGCGCAGCGCGCCGAGGTCCAGCCGCGCCGGTACGGCCGTCGTCTCGGTCCCGTCCATCGCCAGGTCGAACAGGGCGAGCGCGTCCGGCGCGGACATCGGCCGCAGCCCGGATCGTGTCATGCGTGCCCGGTCGGCGGCCGAGAGCCGCCCGGCCATGCCCCCGGGCTCCTCCCACGGTCCCCACGCGATGGACGTGGCCGCGAGCCCGTGGACGCGCCGGTGCCGGGCGAGCGCGTCGAGCACCGCGTTGGCCGCGGCGTAGTTGCCCTGGCCCGCGCCGCCCAGGGTGGCCATGACGGAGGAGAACAGGACGAACGCCGACAGGTCGTACCCGCGGGTGAGCTCGTGCAGGAGGAGCGCGGAGCCGGCCTTGGCGCGCAGCACAGCGTCCAGCCGTTCCGGTGTCAGCTCGGAGATCACCGCGTCGTCGAGGATCCCGGCCGCGTGCACGACGGCGGTCAGCGGGTGCGCGGGGGGTACGGCGTTCAGGAGTTCCGTGACGGCCCGGCGGTCGGCGACGTCGCAGGCGGCGTGCGTGACCGTCGCGCCCAGCTCGGCGAGCTCGTGCCGCAGCCGTGCGGCGCCGGGATCGGAGGGACCGCGCCGGGAGGCCAGGACGAGGTGGCGGATCCCGTGGGCGGTGACCAGGTGCCGGGCGAGGGCCGTGCCGAGCGCCCCGGTGCCGCCGGTGATCAGCACGGTCCCCTCCGGGTCGGGTCGCCGTGGCACGGTGAGCACGACCTTGCCGACGTGCCCGGCCCTGCTGACGAACCTGAACGCCTCGGGTGCCCGGCGCACGTCCCAGGAGGTGACCGGCAACGGTGCCAGCGTCCCGTCCGACAGCAGCGGCATGATCTCCGACAGCATGCGGCCGATCCGCTCGGGTCCGAGGTCGAGCAGGTCGAAGGCGTGGTAGCGGACACCGGCCGGGTCACGCCGGTCGGTCTTGCCGAGCTCCACGAAACGTCCCCCCGGTGCGAGCAGCCGCAGCGAGGCGTCGGTGAGCTCCCCGGCGAGGGAGTTGAGGACGACGTCCACCCCGTGTCCCGCCGTGGCCGCGCGGAACCGGTCCTCGAACTCGGCGGTACGCGAGGAGGCGACGCGCCCGCGCGGCAGGCCGAGCGCTCCGAGGGCGTCGAGGGCGCCGTGCTTGCGGGGGGAGGCCGTGCCGTACACCTCGGCGCCGAGGTGCCGGGCGAGCCGGACCGCGGCCATGCCGACCCCGCCCGCCGCGGAGTGGACGAGTACGGACTCGCCGCGCCGCAGACCCGCCAGCTCGACCAGCGCGTGGTAGGCGGTCAGGTAGGCGATGGGCGCCGAGGCGGCCTGGGCGTCCGTCCATCCGGCGGGAATCGGTGCGACGACCCGGTGGTCGGTCACGGCGACCGGGCCGAAGGCTCCGGAGAACACGCCCATCACCCTGTCGCCCGGCGCGAGGCCGGTGACCCCCGGTCCCACCTCGGTGATCACGCCCGCGGCCTCCAGTCCCGGCGGGCCGGGATCGCCCGGGTAGTGGCCCAGCGCGCCGAGCACGTCACGGAAGTTCACCCCGGCCGCGCGGACCGCGACCCGCACCTGACCGCCCGAGAGGGGCGCGGCAGCCTCGGGACAGGGCTCCGGCGACAGCCCCTCCAGGGTTCCGCGCCTGACGACCGCCAGCCTCCAGGGCGTCTCAGGCTCGCCCGCGCCACAGGTGCGGGGCGACACCAGCGTGCCCGCCCGTTCGGTGACGGCCCTCGCCAGACGGGGTACGCGGAGGGTGCCGGCGCGCAGGGCGAGCTGGGGTTCGCCCGTGGCCAGCGCGGCGGGGACGAGCGCGGCGGACTCGCCGTCGGTGTCTCCGTCGGTGTCGCCGATGTCCAGCAGCACCAGGCGGCCGGGCTGTTCGGACTGGGCCGAGCGCACCAGGCCCCACACGGCGGCCTGGGCCAGGTCGGTGACGTCCTCCCCGGGCTCCGCCGCCACCGCGCCACGGGTCAGCACCGCCAGCCGCGAGGAGGCGAACCGGTCGTCGGCGAGCCAGCCGCGTACCAGCTCCAGTACGCGGCGGGTGACGGCGTGGACGTCGCCCCCGCCGGGACACTCGACGGCGACCAGCTCGGGCACCGGCGTTCCCAGCGTGGTCAGGTCCGGGTCGTCCCCCGGTATGACGACCGGCTCGGCGAACGGCCCGGCCGCCGGCCCGGGAAGCGGCAGGGCGGGCCACTCCAGCCGGAACATCGCGTCCGCGGGTGCGGCGGGGGCTTCCGCGGACGGGCGCAGGACCAGTTCCTCGATCGACAGGACGACGTCACCGGCCTCGTCGACGGCGGTCAGCGTGACCGTGTCGTCCTCGCCGTCGCCGCTCTCCTTGCGCGCCGGTGCCAACCGTACCCGGAGGGTCTGCGCGCCGGTCGTGGTGAGCGACGCCCCGCCGAACGTGAACGGCACGACCGGAGGGCCGTCTCCGGCCTCCGCGCGACCGGCCCAGGGGTGCAGTGCGGCGTCGAGCAGGGCGGGGTGCAGCCCGAACCCGCCGCGCGTCAGGTCGGCCGGGACGCTCACCTCGGCGTACACCTCCTCGCCCCGCTGGAAGGCGGCGCGCAGCCCGCGGAAGGCGGGGCCGTAGGCGTACCCCCGGGCGGCCAGCCCTTCGTACAGGCCGTCGATCGCGATGCCGGTCGAGGCGGGATCGTCCGGGGACGGCCAACCGGGCACGACGGGCGCGGCGGCCGGGGGGACGGCGGGGGGTGCGAGGGCTACGGGGGCTGCGGGGGTGAGGACGCCGCCACCGTGCCGGATCCAGTCGCCGTCCGGAAGGCGGCCGTAGACGGTCAGGGCCCTGCGGCCCTCGGCGTCACGGGCGGCGACCGAGAGCTGCAGCTCGATGTGGCCGTGCTCGGGCGGCGTCACCGGCCGTTCCAGGGTGAGTTCCTCCACGCGGGGGCATCCGGTCCGCGCGCCCGCGTGCCAGGCCAGTTCGAGCAGCGCGGTCCCGGGCAGCGTCACCGTCCCGGCGATCGCGTGGTCGGCGAGCCACGGATACGAGGCGCGCGACAGCCGCGCCGCGAACACCGTCTCCCCGGTGGAGGCCGACTCCACGCCGGGTCCCAGCACGGGATGCCCGGACGGCCCCGACGACCCCGCCGGTGGCGACTCCAGCCAGTAGTGCCGCCGCTGGAACGGGTAGGTCGGCAGCGGGGCGGGGCGCGCACCGTCGAAGAACGCGGCCCAGTCCGCACCGGCGCCGCGCACCGCGGCCGTCGCCAGCGCGGTGGTCGCCGTCAGCGCCTCGGGCCTGTCCCTGCGCAGCACCGGCACGAACGCCGCGCCGTCGACGCACTCGGCTCCCATCGCGGACAGCACCGCGTCCGGCCCGAGCTCCAGGAACGTGCGGACCCCTTCGGCGTGCAGTGTCCGTACGGCGGCCAGGTAGCGCACCGGTTCGCGCACCTGGCGCACCCAGTAGGCGGCGGAGAGGTCGGCGATCCGCCCGGTCACGGTGGACACGATCGGGACGCGCGGAGCGGAGTGGGTCAGTCCCGCGGCCACCTCCTCGAAGTCGCGGAGCATCCCGTCCATGCGCGGCGAGTGGAACGCGTGGCTCACCCGCAGCTCGCGGGTCCTGCGTCCGCGTGCCTGGAAGTACGCCCCGACCTCCCGTACGGGAGCCTCGTCACCGGAGACGACGACGGCGGACGGCCCGTTGACCGCGGCGAGGCCCATCTCGTGCTCCCGCCCGGCCAGCAGGGGGAGCAGTTCCTCCTCCGACGCCTCGACGGCGACCATCGCCCCGCCTTCCGGCAGCGCGTCCATGAGGCGGCCCCGCGCCGCCACCAGCGCGCACGCGTCGCGCAGCGACAGCACCCCGGCCACGTGGGCCGCGGCCAGCTCCCCGACGGAGTGGCCGGCCAGCAGGTCCGGCCGCAGGCCCCAGTGCTCCAGCAGCCGGAACGACGCGACCTCGAGGGCGAACAGCGCGGTCTGGGTGAACGCGGTCCGGTCGAGCGCGGTGTTCGGCTCGTCACCGAACACGACGCGCGCCAGCGGCCGGTCCAGGTGCGCGTCCAGCTCGGCCCAGACCTCCTCCAGCGCCCGGGCGAACACCGGGTACGTCGCGTGGAGTTCGCGTCCCATCGCGTGCCGCTGGCCGCCCTGTCCGGCGAACAGGAAGGCGAGCCTGCCCGGCGCCGCGCCCCGGAGCACGCCGGGGGTCTCGTCTCCCGCGGCGAGCGCCTCCAGCGCCCGCCGGAAGTCCTCCGGTGCCGAGGCGACCACCGCCGCGCGGCGGGTCAGGGGCGCCCGCGTCGTGGCCAGGGCACGTCCCACCTCGGCCGGGGTGTGCGACGGGTACCGGTCCAGGTGCTCGCGCAGCCGTGCCGCCTGGTCGCGCAGCGCCTGCTCGTTCTTCCCGGAGAGGATCCACGGAACCGGCACGCCGGTCTTCGCCGCCTGCTGCACCGGCACCGGACCCACCGCATCGTCGGTCACCACCGACTCGGCAGGCCCCTGCTCCACGATCACATGCGCATTCGTGCCGCTGATCCCGAACGACGACACCCCGGCCCGACGCGGCCGGCCCTCATCGGGCCACTCCCTGGCCCGGGTCAGCAACTCCACCGCACCCGACGACCAGTCCACGTGCGGCGACGGCTCGTCCACGTGCAGGGTCTGCGGCAACACCCCGTGCCGCATCGCCATCACCATCTTGATCACACCCGCCACACCGGCAGCCGCCTGCGCGTGCCCGATGTTGGACTTCAACGACCCCAGCCACAACGGCCGATCCCGCTCCCGCCCATAGGTGGCGAGCAACGCCCTGGCCTCGACGGGGTCGCCCAGCCTCGTCCCCGTGCCGTGGGCCTCGACCGCGTCCACCTCCGACGGCTCCAGCCCCGCGGCGGCCAGTGCCGACCGCACCACCCGCTCCTGCGCGAGACCGTTCGGAGCGGTCAACCCGTTCGACGCGCCGTCCTGGTTCACCGCGCTGCCCCGCACCACCGCCAGCACCCGATGACCGTTGCGCACCGCCTCCGACAACCGCTCGACCACCAGCACGCCCACACCCTCGGCCCACGTGGTGCCGTCAGCCGACGCCGCGAACGACTTGCACCGCCCATCGGCGGCCAGCCCACCCTGACGGGAGAACTCCACGAACATCCCCGGATTGGCCATCACCGTCACCCCACCGGCCAACGCCAGCGAACACTCCCCCGCCCGCAACGCCTGCACCGCCTGATGCACCGCCACCAACGACGACGAACACGCCGTGTCCACCGTCACCGCAGGACCCTCCAATCCCAGCGTGTACGCCACCCGACCCGACACCACACTCGACGTCGTCCCGGTCAGGCCGTATCCCGCCGTCTCCCCCACGGTCTCGTGAAGGCGCGGCCCGTAGTCGGTGGGCATCGCGCCGATGAAGACGCCGGTGTCGCTGCCGCGCAACGACGACGGATCGATCCCCGCCCGCTCGAACGCCTCCCACGACGCCTCCAACACCACCCGCTGCTGCGGATCCATCGCCAACGCCTCACGCGGAGAGATCCCGAAGAACCCCGCATCGAACTCCCCCGCACCCACCAAGAACCCACCCGACCAACCCCCCGACACCCCCCACCCACGATCCGCCGGAACACCACCCACCACATCCCGGCCCCCGGCCACCACCTCCCACAACTCCTCCGCAGACGACACCCCACCCGGAAAACGACACGCCATCCCCACGATCGCGATCGGCTCACCGGGCGACGTCACGACCGCTGCCGATGCCATGGCCGGGGACGCGGCCGGGCCGGTACGCAGGTGCGCGGCCAGGGCCGAGGGGGTCGGGTGGTCGTACACGGCGGTGCTCGGCAGCCGAAGGCCGATGGCGGCGGTGAGCCGGTCGCACAGCTCGACGGACATGGGCGAGTCGAAGCCGAGGTCCTTGAAGGTCCGGTCCATCTCCACCGCGTCGGCGGAGTAGTGCCCCATGACCGCGGCCACCTGCGCGCGCACCACACCCTCGGCACCCTCGACACCCTCGGCACCCTCGGCGTCCCGGACTGCCCGGACATCGCCTCCGTGCTCGGGCTCCGAGGCCGCGGGAACGGCGGGCCCGGCCGCAGCGGGCACCGGGAGCGGGCCGGCCACGCCGTCCAGCCAGTGGCGCCGCCGTTGGAACGCGTACCCCGGCAGGTCCACGGGCCGCGCGCCCGGGAAGACGGCGTCCCAGTCCACGGCCGCCCCGGCGACCTGGGCCTCGGCCAGCGACGTCAGGAACCGGTCCATCCCGCCCTCGTCGCGGCGGAGCGTGCCGAGGGCGACGGCGTCACCGATGGCGTCACGGCCTGGGTCACGGCCCGGGTCACGGCCGGGATCACCGGCGCCGAGGGTGTCCCTGACGCCCCCCGTGAGCAGCGGGTGCGGGCTGATCTCCAGGAAGAGGTCGTGACCGTCGGCGGCCAGCGCGCGTACCGTCTCCTCGAAGCGGACCTGGCCGCGCAGGTTCCGGTACCAGTAATCGGCGTCCAGCTCGCGGGTGTCCAGCGGGGCCGCGGTGACGGTCGAGTAGAACGCCGTCCCCGATCCTGCCGGCCGCAGGCCGGCCAGCGCGTCGAGGAGCGGGTCCCGTACGGCGTCGACGTGGGCGCAGTGGGAGGCGTAGTCCACCGCGACGCGCCGCACCCTGACGCCCTCGGCCTCGCAGGCGGCCTGCATCTCGCCCAGCGCGTCGAGGTCACCGGAGACCACGACCGAGGAGGGCCCGTTCACCGCGGCGATCACGAGCCGTTCGCCCCAGCGGGCCAGTCGTTCCCGGGTCCGGTCGGCGGGGAGCGCCACCGACAGCATGCCGCCGCGCCCGGAGACGGCCGACATCGCCCGGCTGCGCAGGGCGACCACCCGTGCGGCGTCGTCCAGCGACAGCGCGCCCGCCACGTACGCGGCGGCGATCTCGCCCTGGCTGTGGCCGACGACCGCGGCGGGCTCGACCCCGTGGGAACGCCACAGGGCGGCCAGCGACACCATCTGCGCGAACAGCGCGGGCTGTACGACCTCGTCCCCCTCCAGGGGCTCGCCGCCGCCCAGCAGGTCGATGAGGGAGAGGCCCAGGTACGGGTCGAAGGCGCGCGAGCACGCGGCCATCCGCTCGCGGAAGGCCGGGGCGGTCTCCAGGAGCCGGGCCGCCATGCCGGTCCACTGGGAGCCCTGTCCCGGGAAGACGAACGCGATCCGTCCGCCACCGGCCCTCCCGGTGCCCCGTACGAGGCCGGGGGCGGGTTCCGCGCGCGCCAGCCCGGTCAGGCCGCGCAGCAGTCCGGCGCGGTCGGCCGCCACGACGGCGGCGCGGTGTTCGAAGGCGGTCCTGGTCGTGGCGAGCGAGTGGCCGAGATCCGCGAGCTCCGCGAGCTCCGCGAGCTCCGCGGGCTCCGTGAGGCCGAGGTCCGGGTCGCCCTCCAGCCGGGCCAGCAGCCGTTCCGCCTGCGCGCGCAACGCCGCCTCGCTCCTGGCGGAGACGGGCCAGACCACCGGGGTGCCGGGGCGACGGGCGGGCGGCTCGGGAAGGGGCCGCGGGGCCGGGGGTTCGGAGAGCAGGACGTGGCAGTTGGTCCCGCCCATGCCGAAGGAGCTCACCCCGGCGACGAGCGGGCGGTCCGCGTCGGGCCAGGGACCGGTCTCGGTCTGGACGCGCAGGCGCAGCGCGTCCATCGGGATCCGGGGGTTGGGCGTCTCGAAGTGCAGGCTCGGCACCAGTTCCCTGCGGGCGACGCAGAGTACGGCCTTGACCAGCCCGGCGATCCCGCCCGCGCCCTCGAGGTGCCCGATGTTGGTCTTCACCGAGCCGACCCGCAGCGGCGCGCCCTCGAACGCGGCGCCGAGCGCCCGCGCCTCGACCGGGTCACCGACGGCGGTGCCGCTGCCGTGCAGCTCGACGTACTGCACCTCGTCGGGCCGTACGCCCGCCTGGTCGAGGGCGCGCCGGATGACGTCCTCCTGCGCCGTCGCCTCCGGGGTCGTCAGGGTGGGGCCGGCGCCGTCGTTGCCGGTCGCGGTGCCGCGGATAACGCAGTGGATCCGGTCGCCGTCGGCCAGGGCCGCGGACAGGGGTTTGAGCACGACGACGGCGCCCCCCTCTCCGCGCACGTACCCGTTCGCGCGGGCGTCGAAGGTGGCGCACCGGCCGTCGGGGGACAGTCCGCCGAACGCCGCGGAGACGATCGTGCTGTCCGGGGCGATCATCAGGTTGACGCCGCCGGCGAGCGCGAGGGTGGACTCCCCGCCGCGCAGGCTCTCGCAGGCCAGGTGTACGGCCACCAGGGAGGAGGACTGGGCCGTGTCGACGGTCAGGCTCGGCCCGCGCAGGCCGAAGGTGTAGGAGAGCCGGTTGGCGATGACGCCGCGGTTCAGGCCCGTCATCGCGTGGGAGGTGACGGCCTCGGCGCCGTGGCGGGCCGTCAGGGCGGCGTAGTCGTCCCAGATCGCGCCCGCGAAGACTCCCGTGCGGCTCCCGCGCAGGCTCGACGGGACGATCCGGGCGTCCTCCAGGGCCTCCCAGCCGAGCTCCAGCATGAGCCGCTGCCGCGGGTCCATGGCCGCGGCCTCCCTGGGGGAGATGCCGAAGAAGCCGGGGTCGAAGTGGTCGATCCCGTCGACGAACCCCCCGCGCCGGTCGACGTCCGCGGAACGGTCCGCGGGTGCGTCGGTGATCGCGTCCACACCGTCCCTGAGCAGCGCCCAGAACTCCGCCGTGCCGGTGGCCCGGGGGAACCGGCAGGAGACCCCGATGATCGCTATGGCGTCGTGACGACTTTTCCGCACACCGAAATTGCTCATCCGCACAACCCTGCCCCCCGAAAGTGGGCAGGACGGCACCCACTCAAAGCCCCAGTTGCTGCACTTCGATATAGCTACGGCTAGAGATCGACTTTAGACGGATATGAACGACATGAGCGATAGTACGTCGTCGAGTGGTCCCTCGGACACCCGCCCCGATATTTGTCCATTACGACCGCATTCTCACTGAGAGTGACGGAGTTAAGCAGACAAAAGTCATTCACACGACAGAAGTCGGCCATTAACAGAGAGGGCATCAAACCGCCCACCCCATCACCGCGAGCCGTCTGACCAGCGCCGAATCGGAGGCGGCATCGTCGAGCGGGAATGACGGACCGACCGATAAATAATAATGGGTCGTCCGAAAGGCATATGGAACGTGCCACCTAGGCCGGAGGCGGGCGTTCATGCGCCGTCGTCCTGAATCAGCCGTTTCATCGGCCGTCGAAACACCCGCGCGGACAGGGCCGGATCCGGGTGAGGTCTTCGCCGCACGACGGCCGGACGACGACCGGACGACGACCGGACGACGACCGGACGACGACCGGACGGTGGGTTCGTCGGCACCCCGGGGCGATGCGGCGACGCGCCGATCACGGGGGAAGTGCGGCCGTGTTCTCCCAGGCCGTCCGGGCCGGTGGGGCCTCCTCGCCCCTCCCGGTCACGGACCGCCCGGACGGGAGGAGGGCCGGGCGGCCACCGGACCCGGCCGCACGCGACGACCGGCGGATCGCGCCGTCCGTGTCCGGGTGCTCCCGTCGATCGCCGGTCGATTCCCGGTGTCGCGCGATCCGCTCATCGGCGCTCGATCGTTCCAGCACCTTTACAATGTAGATTCATAAACGGGATCATGTCCGGCCCGGCGGCCGCCGGGCCGGTCGCCGTTCAGCGGCCGTATGCCTTCTCCCTCGGCAGCGGCCCGACCCCGGCGCGCCGTCCCGGCCGCATCGCGGCGTGCCGCTGCCCGGGGCCGGGCCCGGAGCGGGCGGCCAGCAGGTCGGCCACGACACCGGTGGCGAAGGCGTACACCGTCTTGTGCAGCAGGTCGACCACCAGCTCACGGCGGGGCCAGGTCTCGGGAGGCGCGCCGACCCCGGTGGCGTTCTCCAGGATCTGGTCGTTGGTGACCCGGACCACCGCGAACTTCGCCGAGGACCACGGGCCGCGCAGCCCGGCGTGGGACATCACCGAACGCAGGACGCCCAGCAGGATGCCCTGCCCGGCGTGCATGGCCCAGTTCACCGGCTCGGGCTGGCGTCCGGGCCGCTCGGCCATACCGGTCAGCCGTTCCAGGACCCGCGCCGGAACGTGGGAGTCGGGGCGGCCGGTCAGCCGCTGCTCCACCTTCTCCCCCAGTGTCATCACCGCGACACCGGCCGCCCCGGCGACCAGTCCCTGCCACAACGCGTGTTTCATCATGACCGCCCCGTACCCGAAAGCGGCGTCGTGTCACCGACCGGCCCGGCCGTCCCGCCGATCCCGGTCCCGGCCCCGGTCCCGGGTGTGGTTTCGTACGACGGCCGGCGTCGCCACGGGGGGGCGACGCGCGCCGGCCGTGAAACGGCGGCGGATCACATGATGACGATCGAGAATGCTTGGTCCACCCACTTGTCGGGCATTCCGGTGATGACGTGGAAGGTGTCCTTCTGGGTTCCGCAGGCGGGGTGCGGCCACATCGAAACACGAATTCCGTACTCGAAGGACGTGTACTGCAGGGTGGCCGAAGGAACGAGTTTCGTGATGTCCAGGTCCTTGTCCTCCAGCTCGACGCAGTACTGCCCGACGGCGGGCTTCGTGACCGCCCTGACGCCCTTGGCGCGGTTGATGCTCCCATCGGCGTTGATGACGGCGGCGGCCTGCGCGTACGGGGTCGCGGCCTTGGCCGGGACCGGGGTGTTCGCGCTCGCGCCTCCCGTCCAGGCGGCCCCCGTGGCGAGGCCGATCGCCGCACCGGCGCAGACGAACGCGATGATCCTGCTCCTGTCGAACATGTGATTCTCCTTTTTCCCGCGCACCTCGTGAATAATCCGAGGAAAGCGCTGAAGCCATGCGGTCATGTCCGGCACGTCTCGGCGGATAAGCGCGCGTGGTCCACGACGGCCGGGTAAAGGTCTCACCGTGTCCGGGGTCCGTATGGAATCAGGATGATTTAAGCGTCAAAGCGCTGGAAAATGAATTCGGCGGCGTTTGTGATTCCGTCCGGCATGCCGGTGCGGAACGCGCCGGGCCCGCCGCCTCGGCGCTCCGCCGCCCCTGTCGTCTCAGTGCCTCCGGTAGTGGTCGGCGACGGCGGCGAACGCGGCCTTGGGCTCCCACGGCATGTCCGGGTAGGTGGTCCCGAGGCGGTCCTCGTAGAACCTGACGATGCCGTAGCTCGCCAGGTCCAGGTCGTCGCGGGGGTCGCCCCCGGGGCGGTGCGGGTGGTCGGGGAGCGCGAAGGTGAACACGAAGGCGCCGTCGACGCCTCCGGCCTCGAAGACCTCCAGCAGCTCGCGCAGGTACGCGGCCTGGCCGGCCTCGTCCCGGGCGTACTCCCCCTTCAGCCGCAGCGGCGCGCGGGTCTCCTTCTCGTACTCGACGACCTCCAGGCCGCGGGCGCCCCTGTCGCCCGCGCCCCGGTAGGTGGCCGAGCCGAACTCGGTGATCGCGACCGGCTTCCCCCGCGCGACGAGGCCGGCGACGCCCTCGGCGAAGTGACCGGCGATCTCGGCCGACCGGTAGAGATCGAAGGACATGATGTCGAAGGGGGCCCAGTCGACCCGTTCGAGCGGTACGGACGCGTAGGTCACCCTGCCGCCGAAGTGCTCGCGGACGAGCGCGACGGCCCTGCCGAGGAAGTCGTTGACGGCCGCGGAGACCTCGTCGACCCGCTCCTGCAGACGGCCCGACCCGGTCAGCGACTCGACCCGCTCGTCGATGTCGTCGCCGGGCAGGAATCCCCTGTTCATCAGGCTGAGCTCGGCGCCGGTGACGAACACGACCTCGGCGCCCCGCCGCCTGATCCGTTCCGCGCGCACGGCGCAGTCGGCGAACAGCGACAGCGTCTCCTCCTCGGTCAGCTCCAGGGGGTAGGGAGAGAACCACACCTCCAGGCCGAGGTCGGCGGCGTGCGAGGCCACGATCTCCATCCGCTCCGGGTCGCCCCCCATGACGCGGACCGCGTTGCAGTGCAGGTCGTCACGGATGACGCGCAGCTCGCGCCTGGCCACCTCCGGGTCGAAGGACGGGTGGCCGAGCACCCCCTTGTGGAGGAAACCGGTGTCGTAGCTGATGCCTTTTGCCCGCATGTCATGCCTTCTTCCAACGAGAACTTTAAGGTACTTGTCGTACCTTATGTGCGAGCGCGCGGGCATGGCAACCAGAATGGGAGGACATGATCGGCACCGAGCGCGGGAAGGGCCATGACAGAGGATCCGACGGGACGGCCGGGCGCCGGGCGGACACGGCGACGCGGAGCCGCCCTGGAGGAGGCGATCCTGCGCGCCGCGGCGGAGGAGCTGACCGAGGCCGGATACGCCGGGCTGACCATGGACAGGGTCGCCGCCCGCGCCGGCACCAACAAGAACGCCATCTACCGCCGCTGGCCGAACCGCCTGTCGCTGGGCATCGCCGCCTACCGGCGGCTGACCACGACGGTCTCCCCTCCCGACACCGGCGATCTGCGCGGTGACGTCCTGGAGTGGCTGCGCCGGGCGAACCGCCACTGGAGCTCTCCCCTCGGCGCGATCCTGCGCGAGCTGCTGTCCGCTGCCGGAGGCACGTCCGAACTCCTGGCGCAGCTGCAGGAACGGTCCGGCGACGCCGCGGCCGCCCCGTGGCTGACCATCCTGGAGCGCGCGGTCGCACGGGGCGAAGCGGCTCCCGAGGCGCTCCATCCGCGGGTCGCCACCGTGGCGATCGTCCTGCTGCGCAACGAGTTCGTCGTACGCGGGGTCCCCACCGTGTCCGACGACGTCCTCGTCGAGATCGTCGACGAGGTGTACCTGCCCCTGGTACGGCGCCGGGCCGACGGGGACGGCTCCCCGGCTCGCGACCCCGGCCCGGCCGGCGCTCCCCGGCGGGAACCGGACCCGGGGATCGACGCGCGGAACGAGTGATCGTCGATCAGAGTGGTGATGTGACCTGTCGAGACTGCAAGACGTGCACCAACGCCGCCGTCGTCCGCGTGGGGCAGCGCTGGATGGTCGGCCTCCTCTACCTGGCCACCGTGGGCGTCGGCTTCGTGATGAAGCGCGGGTTCATGCGGCACTGCCCGACCTGCAGGCACCTGCTGAGCCGCCACCTGCGCCGGGCGGACGGGTCGTTCCGCGACTAGGCTGTTTCGTTTGCCTCTTGCGAGGCTTGTCATACTTCCCGGATGGAGATGCAGGCCCTGGAGGCGGCACGGCGCTGGCTGGCCGATCGGGGCGTCCGCCAGGTGCGCAACGGGTGGGTGAGCGACGAGAAGCCGGACGTGCCGCTCACCGCCGGCCAAGTGGCGCACTCCTGGGCCGGCGATGTGTTCACCGAGGACCTGGATGCAGCCGACCAGGTGCGGCTGGCCTTCGGGCTGCTGGACCTCCTGGACGAATACTGGGTCACGTGCGAGATCCGGTTCGCGAACGAGGGTGCGGACGGCCCCCTGCCGGCCGGCGTCCTGTGGGACGGCTATCGTCAGCGGTTGGAGGCGGACCGGGACGTCGAGGCCGTCACCTACTCGCTGTGGGTGGACTGGTTCGAGGACCACACCACTTCCGCGACGGCCTTCGGCGAGGTCCTCGGTAACGACGTCGACCGAGTGGTGGCCGAGCGATCGGAACCCCTCCTGCGCCGAGCCCGTCGGGTTCTGGAGTGTTCGGGCCCGGTGCGCTGGACGGTGAAGGAGCCGACGTACCGCACCGTCGTGCGGCTTCCCGCCCTGCATTCGTCCCTCTTCCGCGGTCTTCGGGCGAGCTTCCACGACGTCTACGGCGACCTCGAACCGGCCGCCGCGCTGGCCCTCCTCGACCGGCTGGATCTTCCCGCGAACACCCGGCATCGTGCCGAACTGCGCCACGTACTCGCCGCGGGACACAAGAACCACCACCGCAGCCCCGGCGCCTGGGACGATGCGGTTCGCTCCTGCTCCTGAGCCGCGGGTTCGGCACCTGCCGCGTGCCGGTGAACGCGGACGACCGTGGAGCCCACCGATACGACCCGGTTCACGTCTTCGTCGGCACTGGACCTCCGGCTCCGCCCTCCCGTGGCCGGCGCGACCCCCTCGGGCCGTACGGGTGAGGTGCCAGGCCATGACCGTCCACGACAGGCCCCACAGGAGGAAGAACGGCGACCAGAGCATCAGGTCCCGGCGGGCCAGGTGGAGGGCCTGTTCGGCGTGCCCGTACGGTGGTGGCCGCAGGCCGGTGAGCACCAGCGTGTCGCCGACGAACCCGTAGCCCACCGGGCCGAAGGACCGCACGACGCCGCCCGGCATCACCGATGTCACGACCCCGGCCCCCTGTCCGGCAGCGTGATGACGATGACGTCCCGCCCGCAATCGACACGGCCGGGCGGCGGCGCGCCCCCGTGCTCGTCCTGACGAAGCATCGACTCGACGCGCCGCTGCTCCTCGGCCGTCCACCCCGCGGGCCCCTCCACCCGGGCATCGCCTCCGGGAGGGCGGTGACAGCCGTGCACCACGACCCGCCCACGACCCGCCCACGGTTCCCCTCACCGCCTGACAGCGGACTTGACCTGAGCGTAAGGTTTCTGTTCCCCCTATGTACGGCGGGCGCGAAGCGATTCATGATCGGCTCAGCACCCGGCACACCCCCCGGACAGAGGTAGGTCCCTTGTCTAGACGCCATGCCCTCCAGATCGTCCTCATCCTGCTCGCCGCCCTCGGCTGGGCCGTGGTCCCGACCACCCCGGCGACCTCGGCCACCGTCGCGCCGCCCGGCTCCATGTCCGGGCTGGGCGACTCGATCACCCGCGGGTTCAACGCCTGCGGCTGGTTCGCCGACTGCACCAGCCGATCGTGGTCGACGGGGTCGAGCACCTCGGTCGACAGCCACCGCAACCGGATCAGGACGCAGAACCCCGACCTGGTCGCCTACAACGACGCCCGGTCGGGCGCGAAGATCGCCGACCTGGCCGGGCAGGCGAGGACCGCGGCCTCCCGGGGCGTCGACTACGTGACGATCCTGATGGGCGCCAACGACGCGTGCACCTCCTCGGAGTCGTCGATGACCTCGGTGGCCGACTTCGAGAGCGGTTTCCGGGCGGCGATGCAGGAGCTGGCGGCCGGGATCCCGCAGGCGTCGGTGTTCGTCGCCAGCATCCCCGACCTCAAGCGCCTGTGGTCGGTCGGCAAGGACAGCTCCTCGGCGCGTACGGCGTGGAGCGCCTTCAACATCTGCCGGTCGATGCTGGCCTCCCCCCGCTCGACGGCCGCGGAGGACGAGGCGCGCCGTGACCGGGTCAGGCAGCGGGTCGTCGAGTTCAACGACGTGCTGGCCCGGGTCTGCGCGGAGTACAGCACCTGCCGGTACGACGGCGGCGCCGTCTTCTCCTACCCCTTCACGCTGAGCCAGCTCAGCACCTGGGACTACTTCCACCCCAGCACCAGCGGGCAGCGGGCCCTCGCGGAGGTGACCTACCAGCCCCTCCTTGCGACGGCGTCCGACGTGTAGCCGAGAATCCGCCCCCGGCCGAGGGCTCGTTCGCGGCCGGGGGCATTTCCGCGCTTCATCGGGGTATCGCGGGGGCGCCAGCGGCGCCGACGCGACAGAGGAGGACCCGGGTGAACGAGCGGCACCGCCAGGAGTTGCGGGTACGGGTGACCCATCACGGTCACTGCAGCGTCCTGGAGATCGGCGGGCATCTGGACTTCATCACCGGGCCCACGCTCGTCGACCACGTGGAGGCGGTCTGGGAGCGGAGCCCGGGTCCCCGCCTGGTGATGGAGGTCTCCGGGCTGACCTTCTACGACTCCACCGCGCTGGCGGTGCTGGCCAACACCCACCACCGGGTCCTCGCCACCGCCACCGGCCGGCTGGTGTTCGTGGGCATGCCTCCCGGGTTGCGGCACCTGCTGCTCCGCACCGGCCTGCTGCCCCACTTCGCGCTGCGCGACAGCGTCGACGAGGCCGTCGCCGACCTGCTCCCGACGGCGTGAGGACCCGTCCCCGCACAGACCGGTGACGCGCGCCGGCCGTTGCCGGTCGCCGAGGCTCCCTCCCCGGACGGTCTGGCGGCGTCTCGTCCCGCGTGCCCGCCCGCGGCACGCACCGGCCTTACTCCCTTTCCTGGTTTGACAGGTTAGATGCCGGCGTCGTAGCGTCTCACCGACGAAATCAATTATGACGGTTAGGTGCGTCCGGGTACGCCCGCCGGGCACCCGGAACCGCGGATCCTCCGATCGAGGATCGCGACGGCACGGGCCCCGGTCCCGGCTCCGGCTCCGGCTCCGGCTCCGAAGGTGACGCAACGGGGACGACGGCGGTGACGGCGACGGCCACGGCCACTGGGCGACAGCCATGGCCACGGCCGTGGCCGGGCCTGGCGGACGTCCGCGAGCGCCGATCCCGGCCGGCAGGCCCGGCCGTCACCACACCGACCCATCGGGAGCCCGACATGAGCACCGGCCACCACGACAGCGAACCCCCGCGCCATCCGCTGCCGCCCTTCACCGCCGACACCGCGCGGGACAAGGTGCAGGCCGCGGAGGACGCCTGGAACAGCCGCGACCCCCGGCGCGTGGCCGCCGCCTACACGCCCGACAGCACCTGGCGCAACCGTTCGACCTTCCTCACCGGCCGCGACCGGATCGAGGCGTTCCTCACCGACAAGTGGGAGCGCGAGCTCGACTACGCCCTGCGCAAGGAGCTCTGGGCGTTCGGCGACGACCGCATCGCCGTCCGGTTCCAGTACGAATGGCATGACGCGACCGGCCAGTGGTGGCGCAGCTACGGCAACGAGCAGTGGGAGTTCGACGCCCGCGGCTACATGAGCCGCAGGGAGGCCAGCATCAACGACGTCCCCATCGCCGAGGACCAGAGGCGCATCCACGGCCCCCGGCCCACCGGCGACCGCACCGCCATCCCCCTGCGCTGACCCGGCCCGGACCCGACCCGGACGCCGGCCCGGACGTTCCGCGCCCGCCCGCGGCGGGAGGGCGCGGAGTGCCGGTGGTCAGGAGCAGGTGTACCCGGACGGCGGCGCGGTGTCGCCGTCCGGGCGGCTCACCTGGAAGCCGACGCCGGTGACGGAGACCCCGGGGGTGAGGGTGCCGTCGAAGACGGCGTTCCTGATCGTCACGGTGCGCCCGCGGCACACATCACCGTTACCATCCATCCGCTGGATGTGGCCATGCGAAGAATCAATTTCCTAGATTCGCTTCGTTGGCCCAGGGTTGGGGGCACCGTAACGGGAGGAAACACCTTGGAAACACCCCCGCCCCCTGCCGGCCCGTTCGCGCTCGGCACCTTCTCCACCGGTGACGGCCCGGCCTTCCCCGGTCTGGTCGCCGGTGACCGGGTCCTGGACCTGCGCACCGTCCCCGGCCTTCACGCGACCGGCCGGGACGCGCCGACCGTCCGCGCGCTGCTGGAACGGTGGGACGCCGTGCTGCCGCTGCTGCACGCCGCCGCCGCGTCGTCCAGGGACGAGTGGTCGCCGCTCGCCGGCCTGCGGGTGCACGCCCCGGTCGAGCCCCGGCAGATCCTGCAGTCCGGCGCCAACTACCGCACCCACGTCATCGACCTGGCGGTGGCGCACGAGCCCGCGGGCGGACGTCCCGCCGAGCAGGTCAGCGCCGAGACCGCGGCGATGATGGACCGCCGCGCGGCCGAGGACGAGCCGTACGTGTTCGTCGGCCTGCCCTCCTCGGTCACCGGCCCCTACGACGACGTGGTGATCCCGGCCTGGTGCGCCAAGCCCGACTGGGAGCTGGAGCTGGCCGCGGTGATCGGCCGCCCGGCCTTCCGGGTCCCGGTCGAGCGGGCGGCCGAGCACGTGGCCGCCTACACCGTCGCCAACGACCTCACGGCCCGCGAGCTGGTGTTCCGCCGGGACATGCCGGAGATCGGCACCGACTGGCTGCGGGCCAAGAACGCGCCGACGTTCACCCCGCTGGGCCCCTACCTGGTGCCGTCCGCCTTCGTCGCCGACCCCGGTGACCTGCGGATCACGCTGAGGCTCAACGGCGAGGTCATGCAGGACGAGTCCACCAAGGACATGATCTTCGGCGTGGCGCGGCTGGTGTCGTACATCTCCCGGACCGTGAAGCTGCTCCCCGGAGACCTGGTGCTCACCGGCAGCCCGGCCGGCAACGGCATGCACCGGGGACGGCTGCTGCGGCCCGGCGACGTGATGGAGGGGACGATCACCGGTCTGGGCGTGCAGCGCAACCGGTGCGTGGCCGACCCGCACGGCCGGGAGGGCTGATGCTCGACCGTACCGACCCCGAGGGCGCCATCGCCGAGGCCGCCGCCCGCTGCTCCAACTGGGGCCGCTGGGGGGACGACGACGTGCTGGGCACGGTCAACTTCATCGACGAGGCCGAGCGCCGCCGGGGCGCGGCGCTGGTCCTCCGGGGCGTCTCCTTCTCCCTGTCGCAGCGCTTCGACACCGACGGGCCGCAGAAGGGCTGGCGGCGCCGTACCAACCCGGTGCACACGATGACCGACACCGGCCTGGACGCGGTGCACGGCGATCAGGGTTTCCCGCACGGGTTCGGCGGCGCGGACGACGTCATCGCCATGCCGCTGCAGTGCTCCACGCAGTGGGACGGCCTGGGTCACATCTTCGACCACGGCGTGGCGTGGAACGGCCGCCCCGCCGACAGGGTGGTGACCTCCGCGGGTGACCTGGTCACCGGCATCGAGCATCTGGCCGCTCCCGTCGCGGGCCGCGGCGTCCTGCTCGACGTCGGCCGCGCGTTCGGCGAGCAGGGAGAGCTGCCGGACGGCTTCGCGATCACCGAGGAACACCTCGTCTCCACCGCCGAGGCGCAGCGCGTCACGGTCGGCCGCGGCGACATCGTGTGCGTGCGCACCGGCCGGCTCACCCGGGCGCGCAGGGAGGGCTGGGGCGACTACGCCGGCGGTCCCGCCCCGGGCCTGTCGTTCACCACCGCCGGCTGGCTGCACCGCACCGAGATCGCCGCGATCGCCACCGACACCTGGGGCTTCGAGGTGCGTCCCAACGAGTTCGACCACGCCTTCCAGCCCCTGCATCAGGTCGTCATCCCGCACATCGGCCTGCTCGTCGGCGAGATGTGGGACCTGGACGCCCTCGCCGCCGACTGCGCCGCCGACGGCGTGCACGAGTTCTGGCTCACCGCCGCCCCGCTGCCCGTCACCGGCGCGGTCGGATCCCCCGTCAACCCCCTGGCCGTCAAGTGAGACCCCATGACCGCGATCGGTAACGTCCTCATCGTCGGCGGCGGCACCGCCGGATCGGCCCTGGCGATCCTGCTCGCCCGCGGCGGCGTCGCCGTGGACGTCGCGGAGATCAAACCGGAGCTCACCGCGCTCGGTTCGGGCATCACCCTGCAGGGCAACGCGCTGCGGGTGCTGCGCGACCTCGGGGTCTGGGAGCGGGTCGCCGCCTCGGGCTTCGCGTTCGACTCCCTGGGACTGCGCACCCCCGACGGGAGGCTGCTCGCCGAGATCCCCGACGCCCGCACCGGCGGCCCCGACCTGCCGGCGACGCTCGGCATGAACCGTCCCGAGCTGGCCGCGATCCTCGCCGACGCCGTACGCGGGTCCGGCGCGCGGATCGCGCTCGGCCTGACCGTGGAGAGCCTCACCGACACCGGCGACGGCGTGCGGGCCCGGATGTCCGACGGGACCACCGGTACCTACGACCTGGTCGTGGGCGCCGACGGCATCCGCTCCAAGGTCCGCGGGCTGCTGGGCGTCGAGGCCGCCGTCCGCTCGACCGGCATGGGCATCTGGCGCATCCACACCCGCCGCCCCAAGGAGGTCGAGCGCACCGACCTGGTCTACGGCGGCCCCTGCTTCATCGCCGGTTACTGCCCCACCGGCGAGGACACCATGTACGCCTACCTGGTGGAGAGGGCCCGGCCCCGCGAGTCGGTGGCCGACGCCGACAAGCCCTCCCACATGCGGGCGCTGGCCGAGGCCTACGGCGGCGCGTGGGAGGCGATCCGGGCCGACATCACCGACCCCGGCCGGATCCACTACACCTGGTTCGAGTCGCTGCTGGTGGAGCGTCCCTGGAACCGCGGCCGCGTCGTGCTGATCGGCGACGCCGTGCACGCCTGCCCGCCCACCCTCGCCCAGGGCGCGGCCCAGTGCCTGGAGGACGCCGCCGTCCTGGCCGAGCTGCTGCTCGGCGCCGAGCGGCTCGGCCAGCCGCTGTTCGACACCTTCATGGACCGCCGGTACGAGCGGGTGAAGGCGGTGGTCGAGGCGTCCCTGCGCCTGGCCGAGTGGCAGCTCCACCCCGCCCCGGACGCCGACGTGCCCGGCCTGATGGGCCGCATCGCCGAGATGGTGACGCGACGCCCGTGAACGCCACTCCCCCGAACCTCACGCCCGCTCACGCCGCAACCCCTCACGCCACATCCGAGGACGCCGCGCCCGCGGGCACGGCGCCCCCCGGCGACACGCCCGCGCCGACCGTCGACGTGCACGCCCACGTCATCCTGCCCGGCGTCGAGCAGGCCGTGGCGGACCACCCGGGCCTGCGGGAGCACCGGGCACTGGACGCGCGCCGCAACGGGCCCGAGTCCCTGTCGGTCTCGGGCCGGATGATCGGCGAGCGCGTCGCGCGGCTCACCCGCGTACCGGACCGGCTGGCCGACATGGACGCCGCCGGGGTGGACGTCCAGATCGTCAGCCCGTCGCCGTCGCACTACCACTACTGGGCCGACGAGGAGCTCGCCGAACGCGTCTGCCTGCTGGCCGCCCAGGGCACCGCCGAGCACTGCACCCAGGCCCCCGGCCGGCTGTACGGCCTGGGCCTGGTGCCCCTCCAGCACCCCCCGCTGATGGTGAGGCTCCTGGAGCACGCTCTCGGCCTGGGCCTGAAGGGGGTGGAGATCTCCTCGCACGCCCCCGGTCGGGAACTGTCGGACCCGGGGTACGAACCCTTCTGGGCACGGGCCGCCGAGCTCGGCGCCGTGGTGTTCGTCCACCCGTTCGGCTGCACTCTGGACGAGCGGCTGGACCGGTTCTACCTGTCCAACATCGTCGGGCAGCCGGTCGAGAACGCCGTCGCCCTGTCCCACCTGATCTTCTCCGGGGTGCTGGACCGGCACCCCGGCCTGAGGATCGTCGCGGCCCACGGCGGCGGCTACCTGCCCACGTCCCTGGGCCGGGCCGACCACGGGTGGCGGGTGCGCCCGGAGGCGCGCGGCTGCGCCTCCCCGCCGAGCACCTACCTGCGGCGCCTGTGGTTCGACTCCCTGGTCTACGAGCCCGCAGCCCTGCGCGCCCTGGCCGGTGTCGCCGGGACCTCCCGGGTGCTGCTCGGCTCGGACCACCCCTTCGACATGGGCGTCGAGGACCCCCTGGACCGGCTGCGCGCCGCCGGGTTCGACCGGGACGCCTTCGACGCGATCCGCGGCGGCAACGCGGTCGCCCTCTTCGACCTGTAAGGACTCTCCGATCTGCAAGGAGCACGACCGTGCCCGACCGTCTCATCACCCACCTGCGCCACGTCGACCTGGCCGTGCCCGACCACGACAGGCAGCGGGAGTTCTACTCCGGCGTCTGGGGCCTGACCGAGGTCGCCGGCGACACCGGCATCAGCTTCCTGGCCGCCGAGGGCTCGCCCGAGCAGTACGTCGTCCGGCTGCGCAAGGCCGACGAGAAGCGGCTCGACCTGATCTCCTTCGGCGCCGCCACCCGGGCCGACGTCGACGCCCTCGCCACCCGGCTGCGCGCCGCGGGCGTCCCGCTGGTCTCCGAGCCCGCGACGATCGACACCCCCGGCGGCGGGTACGGCTTCCGCTTCTTCGACCTCGACGGCCGTACCGTGGAGGTCTCCGCCGACGTGGCCGTCCGCGCCCACCGCAGGCTGGAGCCCAAGGAGGCGGTCCCGGTGCGCCTGTCGCACGTGGTGCTCAACGCCCCCGACATCGACGCCACCCGCGCCTGGTACGAGCGGCACCTGGACTTCGCGCTGTCGGACACCCTGGCCCACCCGCACATGGGCCGGGTCATGCACTTCATGCGCTGCAACCCCCAGCACCACAGCCTGGCCATCGCCCGCGGCCCGCACACCTCACTGCACCACGTCAGCTTCGAGCTGCGCGGCGTCGACGAGTACATGTACGGCACCGGCCGGCTGCTGCGCGCGGGCGTCCGCATGATCTGGGGACCGGGCCGTCACCTGGCCGGGGACAACACCTTCTCCTACTTCCTGGACCCGCACGGCAACACCGTGGAGTACACCACCGAGCTGGAGGAGCTCGACGAGGACGCCTGGCACCCCCACGTCCACGACTTCTCCGCCCCGGAGGTCACCGACCAGTGGGGCACCGCCAACCCGATGAACGAACTCATCGCCAAGGAGTCCTTCAACGACCCCGACCGCGGCGTCTTCGTCGCCCCGCCGGTCTGAGGCCGTCGTGCGTCTCGCGACCTTCACCCACCGGGGCCTGCGCCGCAGCGGCATCGTCGAGGGCGTTGACGGCGTTGACGGCGTCGAGGGCGGCGTCCTGTCGCCCTTCCCCGAGGGGACCGACCTCCTCGACGTCGTCCGCACCGGCCGCGTCCCCGCCACCGGGGCGGCCGTGCCCCTGTCCGAGGTGCGGCTGCTCCCGCCGGTCGAGCCGCCCTCGGTCCGTGACTTCGTCACGTTCGAGGAGCACGTCGAGGGCGTGCGCCGCAGCGTGAGCGGCGCCGAGGGCGTCCCGGACGCCTGGTACGACGCGCCGGCGTTCTACTTCGCCAACCCGTCCGCGATGGTCGGCGCCCACGACGACGTCCCGGTGCCGCCCGGCTGTCACGTCCTGGACTTCGAGCTGGAGGTGGCCGCGGTCGTCGGCCGCGAGGGCCGCGACCTCTCCCCCGAACGGGCCCGCGACCACATCTTCGGCTACACGATCTTCAACGACTGGTCGGCGCGGGATCTGCAGTCCCGGGAGATGCAGGTCGGGCTCGGCCCGGCCAAGGGCAAGGACGGCGCCACCACCCTCGGCCCGTGGCTGGTCACGGCCGACGAGCTGGAGCCCTACCGCGACGCCGACGGCCTGCTGCGGCTCGCCCTGACGGCCGAGGTCAACGGCCGGGAGGTCGGCCGTGACCTGCTGTCCAACATGAGCTGGACGTTCGAGGAGCTGGTCGCCCACGCCTCGCGCGGCACCCGGGTACGTCCCGGCGACGTGCTCGGTTCCGGGACCTGCGGCAACGGCGGCTGCCTGGCCGAGCTGTGGGGCCGGCGCGGCCGCCAGGACCCGCCCCCGCTCCGTCCGGGCGACACCGTCACCCTCACCGTCGAGGGCATCGGCTCGGTCTCCAACACGATCGTCCCCGGTACGGCCGCGTCACCGGTCCCGCGGGCCCGTGAGCGTCCCCGTACCCGCCCCTGACCCCGGTCCGGGCCGGTGGGCGGGGCCGCGGCGGAAGCTCGTGGCGCTCATGCCGAAGTGGGCCCTGAAGCGGCGGGCGAAGTAGTTCTGGTCCGGCCAGCCGACCAGCTGCCCGATACGGGATATGGGGTGGTCGGTCTGCACGAGCAGCATCGCCGCGGTCTCGGCCCTGCGGCGCGCGAGATAGGCCATGGGCGGCACCCCGAAACCCGCCTTGAACAGGCGTACCAGGTAGCCCGGGGTCAGGAAGAGCGTGTCGGCCAGCTCGCCCAGCGACCAGTCGTGTTCGAGGTCGGCCTCCATCAGCCGGACGGCGTCGGCCACCGCCGGATGGACGGGCGGCCCGGCCGGGTCCGGCTCCCCGGCCGGGCCCGGCTCGGCACGGGCGAGCCGGCTCGTGAACAGCAGCAGGTGCCCGACGAGATCGGCGCGGTGCGTCGTTCCCGGCTTCCCGGCCAGGTCGCGCAGCGCGTCGAGGTGGGCGACACAGTCGGCGAGCCCGCGCCGGTCGAGCAGTGCGAGACCCGGTCCCGGACGACGCGGCCCGCCGCCACCACCGCCGCCGCCACCGCCGCCGTCGCCACCGCTGCGGTCACCGTCGTGGTCGTCGTGGTCGCCGAACAGCCGGGCGAGCAGCGGATCCTCCCGGGTCCAGGCCAGCTCGCACAGCAGCACCTCGCGCCGGAAGGCACAGCAGTACGTCTCCAGCCGCCGGCAGTCCTCGTAGGCGTGCCACGTCCCCGGAGGGAGCAGCAGGACATGACCGGCCCGGACGCGGTCCCGGGTGGTTGCGGTGCGATGGACCGCCTCACCGGAGGTGACGACGGTGATCTCGACGTGAGGGTGGGCGCGCGGGGTCGCGTCCGCGGAGGCGGGCCGCAGGCGTCCGGCCTGGAAGACGCGATCACCGAGCCGCGGGCAGCCCGTCACCGGCCTCGCGGTGCCCGCGAGGAGGTGCGCGGAGGGGTGCGGAGCCGTCGTCACCGTGTCGCCTCCCTGGGGGTCCTTCCCCACCCTGGAACACCCCGAGGAATTTGGGAAATAGATAGGTTGTATGAACGAATCCATCTCATGAATTCGAGGGATCGATGGGCCTGGAGAGGCTGGACCTGAACCTGCTGGTCACGCTGCACGCGCTGCTGGAGGAGCGCAACGTCACCCGGGCCGGTCAGCGGATCGGGCTGAGCCAGCCCGCCACCAGCGCGAGCCTAGCCCGCCTGCGGCGGCACTTCGACGACGAGCTGCTGCTGCGCGTCGGCAACGGCTTCGAGCTCACCCCGCTCGCCGCCTCCCTGGTCGGCGCGACCTCGCTCGCGGTCAGCGTCGTCGAGCGGGTCTTCTCCGCCAAGCCCGACTTCGACCCGGCCACCTCCGACCGCGAGTTCACCCTGGTCGGCTCCGACTACGTGCTGACCGTCATCGGCGGGGAGCTCACGCGCGCCGTGGAGCGCGAGGCCCCCGGGGTCCGCCTGCGCTTCCTGCAGATCAACATCCCGAGGGTCGACGACATCGACACCACGCTGCGCTCGGTGGACGGGCTGCTGATGCCGCACGGCTTCATCACCACCCATCCGGCGGTGGACGTCTACACCGACCGGTGGGTCATCATCGCCGACCGGGACCACCCCGACCTGCGCGACGGCATCACCATGGACCACCTGCGGGAACTTCCGTGGGCGGTGACCTTCCAGAGCCCCACCGGCATGGCGTCGGCGGCCCGGCAGCTCGCCATGCTCGGGGTGGAGCCGCGCTTCGAGGTCGTGGTGGAGAACTTCCAGTCCCTGCCCTTCCTGGTCCCCGGCACCAGGCGCATAGCGCTGCTCCAGGAGCGGCTGGCCCTGCGGCTGGCCGCGGTGGCCGACGTCCAGGTGCTGCCCTGCCCGTACGAGGTGGTGCCCGTCATCGAGGCGTTCTGGTACCACGCGGCCAACCACGCCGACGCCGGGCACCGCTGGTTGCGCGAGATCCTCGTCGGCGTGGGAGAGCGGGTGGACCGGCCGTAGCCGGGCCACCCGCTCCGGGGTCCTCGGACGTCCCCCGGTGCGGGGGCCTCCGGTCAGGGGATCTGGAACGCGCCGGTGAGCGAGATGTTCCGCGAGGAGGCGCCCACCTGCACCGCGTACCGTCCCGGTGGCGTGACCCACCGGTCCGCCGCGGCGTCCCAGTAGGACAGCGGCCGGTTCGGGGCCGCCGGGTCCAGGGTGACCTCCACCATCTGCGAGGCGTTCGGTGCCAGCGTCACCCGGGCCCAGCCGGCCAGCCGCCTGGGCGGTTCACCGGCCTGGGCGGGCAGCCCGAGGTAGACCTGGGCGACCTCGGTGCCGGCGCGCTGCCCGGTGTTGGTCACCAGGAACCTGACCTTGACCGGCTGCCTGCCATCGGTCCGCGGCGGGGTGACCGTGAGGGTGCCGTAGGAGAACGTCGTGTACGACAGCCCGTGCCCGAAGGGGAACAGCGGTGTGATGTTCCTGCTGTCGTACCAGCGGTAGCCGACCTTGAGCCCTTCGGCGTGGTCCACCTGGCGGATGCTCTGGTCGCCCTCGGGGCGGGTCGTCCCGCCGCCGGGCAGCACGCCGGGGTACTGGCGGGCCGATCCGGCGGTCGGCAGGTCCGACAGCGAGGCGGGGAAGGTCTGCGGCAGCTTCCCGGACGGGTTGACGTCGCCCCACAGCAGGGAGGCGATCGCGTTGCCCTGCTGGACCCCGGGGTACCACGCCTGCAGGACGGCCTTGACCTTGCCCAGCCACGGCATCAGGACCGGGCCGCCGGTCTCCAGCACCGCGACGGTGCGCGGGTTGGCCGTGGCCACGGCCGAGATGAGGGCGTCGCCGCCGCCGTCCAGGGAGATGTCGGGCAGGTCGGCGAACTCGCCCGCGGTGTAGTAGCCGAAGACGACGGCCACGTCCGCGCTCGCGGCGACCCTGGCCGCCCTCGCGGGGTCGCTTCCGTCGTCGAAGACCACCCGGCCCCCGTCCCTGGCGGCCCGCGCGGTGATCGCGTCGAGCGGCGCGACCGGGTTCGGGCAGTCGACGTAGGGGCCGCCCGGGGGCATCAGCCAGGTGGCCGAGCAGACCGTGCTCGCGCTGACGCCGTTGGTCGGGGTGCGGGACGCGGTCGGGCCGATGACGGCGATCGTCCTGCGCTGCCCGGTGAGCGGCAGGACGGCCGCCTCGTTCTTCAGCAGCACGCCGCCCTCCTCGGCCACCCGGCGGGCCACCGCCTGGTTCGCCGCCGACGACACGTTCGCGGCGGCGGTTGCCGGCAGGGGACGGTCGAACAGGCCCGCGGAGACGAGCGCCCGTACGACACGGAAGGCCGCGGTGTCGATCTGCGCGGTGGTGATCTGCCCGGCGGCCAGCGCGGCCCTGAGCTTCTCCGGCGTCCAGTAGGTGGGCTTGTTCAGCTCCTGGTCCAGCCCGGCCCTCAGGGACGGGGCCGTGGAGGTCACCGCCCAGAAGTCGGAGACGACGAAGCCGCCGAACCCGATCGTGCCGCGCAGGTGGTCGGTCAGCAGGGTGGGGTTCTCACATGAGTGGACGCCGTTGACCTGGTTGTAGGCGCACATGACGCCGCCGGGCGAGCCCTTCTTGACGGCGATCTCGAACGGCAGCTCGTAGATCTGGCGCAGGGTGCGCTCGTCGATGTTGGACGAGCTCAGCGTGCGGTCGGTCTCCTGCTCGTTGCCGACGAAGTGCTTGAGCACCGACAGGACGGGCGCCTGGGGGTTGCCCTTCTGGATCCCCTGGATCTCGGCCGCGGCCAGGTCGCCGCTCAGCAGCGGGTCCTCGCCCAGGTACTCGGAGGTGCGGCCGTTGAGCGGGGTGCGCCCGCTCGCGATGCCGGGGCCGAGGAAGACGTTGCGGCGCTTGCGGAACGCCTCGTCGGCGACGGCGCGTCCCTTGGCGGTGCTCAGGGACGGGTTCCAGCTCGCCGCCTGCGCGATGGGCGCCGGGAAGGCGGTCACGCCGGTGTCGCCGCGGATGCCGAAGGGCCCGTCGGTGTAGGTGAGGGCGGGGGCGCAGGCGACCTGGGCGGGGTAGACGACCCCGTCGGGGAACTGCGTCCGCTGCGGTTCGGCGGCGGGCTGCTCCACCAGCCAGCGCATCTTCTGCTCCAGGGTGGAGGCGTCCAGCAGGGTGCGCGCGCGGGTGTCGGCGGATTTCGTGGTGTCCATCCACGCGCAGGGGGCGGCGGTGGCGTGCGCCGCCGTCGTGACGTGCAGGACGGTGGCGGGAAGCGCGAGGCAGAGGGCGAGCGCGAGCCGCCTCCGGTTTCGTGGCCGATGATGCACCTGGGGTCCTCCGAGGCTGAAAGGGCCGTGGCCCGGTGGGATGGGCCGAGAACCGCCGCCGAGGTGTTTCCGGCGTGTTTCTCGGCCTGCACGGATCATCAGCCGTCGGGTGAGGGGGGCATAGGCCGCGATGAACCACTGCTAGCACGGAACTGACATCGGGCCCGGAGCCGCCGGGGAGTTCGCAGGTCAGTCGTGCCGGGAGGGTTCCCGGTGCTCGCGGCGGCCGTCGCGGGCCGTGGCCGGCCGGTGGGCGAACCTCCTGCGGTAGCCGGAGGGGTTCATGCCGAAGTGCGCCTTGAACCTCCGGGCGAAGTAGTTGGGGTCGGGCCACCCGACCCGCTCCCCGATCCGGGCGATCGGCTCCCGCCCGAGCAGCAGCAGGACCGCGGCGCGTTCCGCGCGCTGCCGCGCCAGGTACGCCATCGGCGGCAGCCCCGTCACGGACGTGAACAGGCGGACCAGGTACTCGGGGGTCAGCCGCAGGTGCGCGGCCAGCTCCGGAAGCGTCCAGTCGTGGGCGGGCCGGTCCTCCATCAGCCGCATCGCCCGGACCACGGCCGGGTGGGCGGGCCCGGCCGGCTCCCCGGAGTCCTCGCGGGTCTCGGCGGCGGCCCGCGCGAGGTGCCCCAGCAGGACCGACAGGTGCCCGATGACGTCGCCGCGGCGGGAGCCGGGACGCGCGCGCGACCGGTCCAGGTCCTCCAGGTGGACCAGGCACGCGCGCAGGCTCTCCTCGGTCAGCGTGAAGGCCAGGGTCCCCCTGCGCCCCGCCGAGTACGGGCCGGTCCACAGCAGGTGTCCCAGCAGCGCGTCCTGCCGGCTCCAGGTGAGCTCGCGGTGCAGGAGCTCGGCGCCGAAACAGCAGTTGTAGACCTGCAGCCGGTCGCAGTCCTCGTACCCGTGCCAGGTGCCGGGCCGCAGCAGGACGGCGTCGCCGCGGCGCAGCGGCTGCCTTCCCGTCATCGTGTGGTGGAACCCGCTGCCCCCGACGACGACGGCGACCTCGACGAAGCTGTGCGTGTGGGCGTAGAAGAAGTCGTGGTGGACGTACTGCCCGGCGTAGACCGGCGAGCCGTCGGTGAGGTAGAGCAGACCTTCCGACTCCGCCACCGGATCGTCGTACATGGGCGCACCCTACCTCGCCGGTACGAGGCCGATCTCGTCCTGGCAAGTGGTGCGTTCCGGCCTGCCGGGTGCGCCCCCGGGGTGGACGATCAGGCCGGGGGACCTCCCGGGTCCTCCAGCAGGGTGGAGATCGCCCCGTCCAGCCGGGCCGCGCGCCCGGCCGGGGTCCTGGCCTTCAGCAGCGGCAGGATCAGCCGGTAGCGGCCGGTCCTGCCCAGCGCGTCGAAGCGGGCGGCGGCGCGCGGGTGGGCCGCCAGCGCACCGGCCAGGTCGGCGGGGACGACGGCGTCGCGCTGGGCGGTGTAGGCGGCCTCCCAGCGGCCGTCCGCCCGGGCCGCGGCGACCTCGGCCAGGCCGGGCGGGCGCATCCGCCCGGCGGCGGTCAGCTCCTCCACGCGCTCGACGTTCACCCGCGACCAGGCGCCGCCCCTGCGGCGGCGCGAGTACCGCTGCAGGTAGAAGTCGTCGTCGTGGGCCCTGCGGTGGCTGTCGATCCAGCCGTAGCACAGCGCGACCTCCAGCGCCTGCGTGATCGTGACCGACGTGGCGGCCGACCCCTTCTTCGCGATCCTCAGCCAGGCGCCGTCGCCGCTCCCGTGGTGGGAGGCCAGCCACGCCTCCCACGCCGCGGCGTCCTCGAAGTGCATCATCGGCCCAGCATCTCCAGGTAGTGGCTGTTGTACATGACGCCCAGCACGTTGCCGAACGGGTCGGCCACCGACGCGGCGACGAAGCCGGGGCCGTGCTCGGTGAGCGGAGTGTGGAGGGTGGCGCCCATGGCGAGCAGCCGGTCCAGCGCGCCTTGGACGTCGTCGACGTGCCAGTGGGTGATCGCGCCTCCCGGCGCGGCGGAGGCGCCCGGCGGGGCGAAACGCCGGTCGATGATGCCGAGCTCGGCCTGGTGGTCGCCGATCCGGAACTCGTAGTACGCGGCCGGCAGCCCGTTCCCCGGGCGCTCGAAGTACGGCTCGACGCCCAGCAGGTCGGCGTACCACGCCTTCGCCGCCTCCAGGTCGTCCGCCCAGAGGGTGACGGTGGCGAGTCCTCGCAACATGCGCTTCTCCTTCGCCGCCGGGGAGCCGCCGGGGTCCGGCTGCCGTGCTCCGAGGCGATGTCCATGACCCTAGGGGGGCAACAGGTCATTGAACGTCCTAGAAGGGATGGCAGGATGGGGGCATGCGCGATCCCTCCGGCCGGCTGCTGCGGCTGCTGTCCCTGCTGCAGACCCCGCGCGAGTGGCCGGGCGCCGAACTCGCCGGCCGCCTGGGCGTCACCTCCCGGACGATCCGGCGCGACGTCGACCGGCTGCGCGAGCTCGGCTACCCGGTCCACGCCACCCAGGGCAACGTCGGCGGCTACCGGCTGACCTCCGGGACGGCCATGCCCCCGCTGCTGCTCGACGACGAGGAGGCGGTCGCCGTCGCCATCGGCCTGCGCGCCGCGGCCACCGCGGCCGTCACCGGCATCGAGGAGACCTCGCTCCGCGCCCTGGCCAAGCTGGAGCAGGTCCTCCCGGCACGGCTGCGCCCCCGGGTGGCGGCGCTGTCGGGGGCGGCCGTCGTCCTGCCCCCGCGGGACGGCCCGGCCGCCGACGCCGGCGTCCTGGCCGCGCTGGCCGCCGCCTGCGTGACGCACGAGAAGGTCCGTTTCGCCTACACCAGGCCGCACGGCGAGGCGACCCGGCGCCTGGTGGAGCCGCACCGGCTGGTGGTCTGGGAGCGCCTGTGGTACCTGGTCGCCTACGACGAGCACCGGGCCGGGTGGCGTTCCTTCCGGGTGGACCGGATGGGCGAGCTGCACCGCACCGGCGTCCGCGTCCCCGCCCGCGAGCTGCCCGGCGGCGTCGACACCGAGACCTGGGTGACCCGGCAGATGCCGCCCCGCGACGTCCGGGCCCGGCTGCTGCTGCACGTGCCCCTCGAACGGGCCGCCGAGAGCGTCCCCGCCTGGCAGGGGGTCCTGGAGGCGGTCGACGACGACTCGTGCCTGCTGCTCACCCACCCCGACTCACCGCGGCACCTGGCCTACCGCGTGATGCTCCTGCCGGTCGACTACACCCTCCTCGACCCCCCGGAACTGGCCGGTCACCTCCGCGCGATCACCGAACGCGCCGGACGGGCCATCGGCGCGTTCGCCGGTACGGACCGTGCCTAGCGTCCCCGCTCCGGCGGGACGGCCGGTCCCGTCGTCCCCGTCGTCGTTCCCGGCCGTCGCCTCCACGGTGCGGGCTCACCCCCCGGGGGCGTCCCGATCGGCCAGGACCGCGAACAGGGCGTCGAGGGCGGCCGGGTAGGCGCGCTCGGACGGGGCGCCGAAGCCGGCCAGCAGCCCCTGCGGGCGGCCTGCGGGGTCGTGGTGGAGCTCGGTCAGGCCGCGTACGGCCAGGCCCCGGCGGTCGCACCGGGCCAGCAGGTCGTCCTCGGCGGGGGCGCCGGGCGGGAGGGTGAGCAGCGTGTGCAGCCCGGCCGGGACGCCGTGGGCGACCAGGCCCGGGACGGTGGCGACCCTGCCGAGGAGGAGCTCGCGGCGGCGGCGGTAGCGCAGGCGGGCGGCGCGGATGTGGCGGTCGTAGGCGTGGGTGGTGATCAGATCGGCCAGCACGAGCTGGCCCAGGGTCTCGGTGTACTGGTCGGCGTGCCGCTTGGCCCGCGTCACCGGCTCCACCAGGTGGGGCGGAAGGACCATCCAGGCGAGGCGGAGGGCGGGGCCGAGGGTCTTGGACACGGTGCCGCAGTACACGACCTGGTCGGGGGCGACTCCCTGCAGGGCGCCGACGGGCTGGCGGTCGTAGCGGTACTCGCCGTCGTAGTCGTCCTCGACGACCAGGCCGCCGGTGGAGCGCGCCCACGCGCACAGTGCCTGGCGGCGGCCGGGACGCAGCGGGACGCCGGTCGGGTACTGGTGCGAGGGCGTGAGGAACGCCGCCGCGTCGCGGTGGGTCAGCTCCTGCGTGCGGGCGCCGTGGGCGTCGACGGGCAGGGGGCGGACGGTGAACCCGGCCCGCCGGACGACGTCGCGGAAGACGTTGTGGCCGGGGTCCTCCACGGCCGCGGTACGGGCGCCGCCCGCGACCAGCGCGCCGCAGAGCAGGCCCAGGCCCTGGTGATAGCCGGAGGTGACGACGATCCGGTCGGGGGTGGTGATCACGCCGCGGGTGCGGCCCAGGTAGCCGGCGAGCGCGGCGCGCAGCTCGATCCGTCCCTGCGGGTCCCCGGCGCCGAAGACCTCGGGACGGGCGCGGGCGAGCACCCGGCGGGTGGAGGCGAGCCAGGCCCGGACGGGGAAGGCGCTGACGTCCGGCAGGCCGGGGCGTAGGTCGTGGCGGGGGGCGGCGGGCGCGGGCGCGGGGGGCGCGGGCTCCCGGGTGCCGAGCGGGACCTCGGCCACGCCGGTGCCCGATCCCGGCCGCGTGGTCAGGTAGCCCTCCTCGACGAGCTGGTCGTAGGCGGCGCTGACGGTGCCCCGCGAGAGCCCGAGCTCCCGTGCCAGCCCGCGGGTGGAGGGCAGGAGCGTCCCGGCGGGCAGCCGTCCCTCGCGGATCGCCTCTCGCAGGGCGGACTCCAGGCCGGAGCGCCGCCCGCCCGCCGTGTCCGGGGAGATGTGCAGGTCTAGTCGGGAACCGGACCAGTGTTTCGGCATGAAACCGGATCTTAATCCTGGTCCGGTGGTCCTCTACGGTCGTGGTGAGCCAGAACGAAGGGAAACCGCAGTGATCGTGATCGCCCATCTCAGCGACCCCCACATCGACGACGGGCGGCGCAGCGTCGAGCGCGTCAAGGCCGTCATGGACCACCTGGAGGATCTCCCCTACGACCTGGACGCCGTCCTGGTCACCGGCGACATCGCCGACCACGCCCTTCCTGCCGAGTACGAGCGGGCGCGCCGGTTGTTCACCTCCCGGCATCCGCTGCTGATCTGCCCCGGCAACCACGACGAGCGCGCCGCGTTCCGGCGGCACCTGCTCGGCCGGCCGGGAACGGAGGAGCCGATCAACCAGGTGCACCGGACGTCCGGTGCCGTCATCGTCCTGTGCGACTCCTCGGTCCCCGGGAAGGACGAGGGCTTCCTGGAGGAGGAGACGCTGGCGTGGCTGGAGGACACCCTGGCCGGCACCCCGGCGGAGGTTCCCGTCCTGGTGGGCTTCCACCACCCGCCGGCCCGGCTGCAGATCCCCTTCATCGACGCCATCCGCCAGTTCGGGGCCGAGAGGCTCGCCGCGGTCGCGGAGCGTCACCCCAACCTGGTGGCCTTCCTGTGCGGGCACGCCCACACCGCGGCGGCGACCACCTTCGCCGGACGGCCGCTGCTGGTGGCGCCGGGACTGGTCTCCACCGTCCGCCTCCCCTGGGAGCGCCGGTCCGCCAACCCCGACGACCACGTCCATCTCGACCGGCCGCCCTCGCTGGCCTTCCACGTCCTGGACGACGAGGGGCGGCTGACCACCCACTACCGGTCCGTCGTCACCCCCGCGGGCGGCACGGACCCGGGGTCGTACGGCGCCGCGTGAGCGGGGGCTCCCCCTTCGCGGGCCTCCCCGCCCGCGCGTGAGCGGGCCGCGGGAGAGCGGATCGGCGGAGGACGGCGGCGGGGGTGAGGGGGACGCGGGAACCCGGGGCGTCCCGGTGGGGACCCCTCACCCGGAGGGGCGGTCCGCCATCGTCGTCATGATCAGTCCGGCGGTGATGTCGGGGCCGTTGAACTCCGAGACGACGGCCCCGTCGCGCAGGATGACGACGCGGTCGGAACCTTCGACGAGTTCCTCCAGGTCGGAGGAGATGAGCAGGACGGCCAGTCCTTCTGCGGCCAGGTCGTCGATGAGGGCCTGTACCTCTGCCTTGGCGCCGACGTCGATGCCTCGGGTGGGTTCGTCCAGCAGCAGGACCTTGGGGTTCATGGCCAGCCAGCGGGCCAGCAGGACCTTCTGCTGGTTGCCGCCCGACAGCTCACCGGCACGCTGACCCGGACCCGCGGCCTTGATGCCGAGCCGCCTGATGAAGATCTCGACGATCCGGTCGATCCTGCTCTCGGAGACGATCCCCGCCCGTGACAGCTGCGGCAGCGCCGCGAGCACGATGTTCTCCTTGACCGACAGCGAGCCGATCAGCCCTTCGGTGGTGCGGTTCTCGGGGAGCAGGCCGATTCCGGCGCGGATGGCGCTCCTGACCGTACGGCCGCGTACGGGCAGGCCGGCGACCGTCACCTCGCCGGAGTCCAGGGTGAGCGCGCCCGCGATGGCCTTGGCGGTCTCGCTGCGTCCCGAGCCGATCAGCCCGCCCAGGCCCACCACCTCACCGGGGCGGATGGCCAGCGACACCCCGTTCAGGACGTGGTCCTTGACCAGGCCGGTGGCGCGCAGGACGGGGTCGTCGGCCGGTTCGGGGTAGCGGACGGCGAACGCGGTCGTGCCCTGCTCGGCGATGTCGGCGGGGTTGCGGCCGAGCATCAGCGAGAGGAGCCGGAGCCGGTCGAGCCCGGCGACGGGGCCGGTGTGCACGACACGGCCGTCGCGCAGCACGGTGACCCGGTCGCAGACGCGGTCGAGCTCCTCCAGCCGGTGGGTCACGTAGAGCACCGACCGGCCCTGGGCCCGCAGCCGCGCGATCACCTCGAAGAGGGTCTCGGCCTCCGGGGAGTCCAGCGACGAGGTGGGCTCGTCCAGCACCACCACCCGCGCGTCGGCCTGGACGGCACGGGCCAGGGCGACCATCTGCTGGGTACCCGGCCCGAACGATCCCAGCGGGCGGCGCACGTCCAGGCACAGGCCGTACTCGCGCAGGATCTCCTCGGTCAGCCGCCGGGCCCGCGCGGCGTCGATGAGGCCGAACCGGTTACGGGGTTCGCGGCCGAGGAAGAGGTTGCGCGCGACGCTCATGCTCGGGACGAGGTTGCCCTCCTGGTGGATGGTGGAGATCCCGGCCCGGCGGGCGTCCAGGGGGCCGGCGAACCGCACCTCCTCGCCCCGCAGCCGCAGCCTTCCCGAGTCGGGGCGGTGCACGCCGGTCAGTACCTTGACCAGGGTGGACTTGCCGGCGCCGTTCTCCCCCACGAGGGCGTGGACCTCTCCCGCGCCGAGGGTCAGGGAGACGTGGTCGAGGGCTCGGACACCGGGAAAGTCCTTGACGATTCCCGCCGCCTCGACGGCCCGAATGCCGGCTGCCATAAGACTCCTCCGTGGATCGCCCGGGAGCATGTCCCGATGATGACCGAGAAAGGAAACGATCCCGTAAAGGAACGGTCGCCTTCGGCCTCAGGTGATCGGCCCGTCCCTAGCGGCGGGCGACGTGCAACCGCACCCCCCGGGAGGCGAGGTCGTCCAGGATCTCCGTGGGGGCCCCGTCGTCGGTGACGAGGTGGGTGATGTCCTCGGTGGGCACGGTCTGGACCATGGTGTCGATACCGATCTTGGTGTGGTCGGCGAGGACGACCACGTCCTCGGCGGCCCGCGCGATCGCGCGGTCGACGCTGGCGACCTGGAGGTTGGGGGTGGACAGGCCGCGCTCGGTGGTCAGCCCGTTGCCCGATATGAAGGCGCGGCGCACCCGCAGCCCGGCCAGCGACTGCTCGGCGGGGCTGCCGACCAGGGCGTGAATGGAGCCGCGCAGCGTGCCCCCGGTCATCACCACCTCGATGCGGGGGCAGTCGGCCAGGGCCTGGGCCACCAGGAGCGAGTTGGTGACGACGGCGAGCTCGCCGTACCTGACCAGGCGGCGGGCGAACGCCTGGGTCGTGGTGCCGGCGCCGACGGCGATCGCGTCGCCGTCCTCGACCAGGGAGGCGGCCAGGTCGGCGATGACCGTCTTCTCGGTGTCGGCCACCTGGGCCTTCTGCAGGTAGGTCGGCTCGCGGGAGAGCTCGCCCGGCAGGGTGGCGCCGCCGTGGTGGCGGTCGAGCAGCCCCTCGCCCTCGAGGATCCGCACGTCACGGCGGACGGTGACCTCGGAGGAGCCGACCGCCCGCGCGAGGTCGCGCAGGGAGACGGCACCGTTGGCGCGCACCAGGTCGAGGATGCGCTGGCGCCGCTCGGCCGCGAACACCGGCCGCGCACCGTCGGCCATATCGCTGGTCTTTCCGTCCGTCACCTGTCCGCCCGCCCTGTGACTAGTGCTGATCGGCCCCGATCATAAAGAATCCGGATTACGGGTGGATGACGGTACCGGCCCGCCCTCCGGGCGGCCTGCGCGCTTCCGCGGAGCTCCCGGAGCCTGTCGCGGCCGGTGGACCCGCCGTTTCCGTCGCGGGGACGCCCCTCTGTTAGCGATCACATTTGATCACCTTTGCAAAAAATTTGATCGAATGCGATCGATTGTGATTACTAAGTGACGGGAAGGTTACTGGTTTGTTGCGCTTCCCTACCACCCTTTGATCATCGCATGATGGCCTCGCCTCCAGGAGGACAGATGTCCCCGCTCGCATACCGTTCCCGCCACGCCGTCGTCCTGCTCGCCACCGCCGCCCTGCTCGCCTCGGGGTGCGCCAAGTCCGAGACCACCACCGCGGCCCCCGGCCCGTCCGACTCCCAGGCCCAGGGACAGGTGGTGCAGACCCCCACGGGCTCGGCCGGCCCCGGATGCACGCTCCAGCAGTACGGCGGGACCGCGTTCGACCTGAAGACCGCGGTGGTCGGCTTCTCGCAGTCGGAGAAGGAGGCCAACCCGTTCCGCATCGCCGAGACCCAGTCGATCAAGGACGAGGCCGCCAAGGCCGGCATCGCCAACCTCAAGGTCACCAACGCCCAGTCGCAGTTCTCCAAGCAGATCAGCGACGTGCAGCAGCTCATCGCCCAGGGGGCGAAGCTGCTGGTGATCGCGCCGCTCAACTCCGACGGCTGGGAGCCGGTCCTGCAGCAGGCCGCGGCCAAGAAGGTGCCGATCATCACGATCGACCGGAAGATCAACGCCAAGCACTGCACCGACTACCTGACCTTCATCGGGTCCGACTTCACCGAGCAGGGCAGGCGCGCCGCCGACCAGATGATCAAGGCGATGGGCGGCAAGGGCAAGGTCGCGATCCTGCTGGGCTCCCCCGGCAACAACGTCACCACCGAGCGGACGGCCGGCTTCAAGGAGCGGATGGCCGCCGAGGCGCCGGAGATCGAGATCACCTTCGAGCAGACCGGTGAGTTCGCCCGCGAGAAGGGCCAGCAGGTCACCGAGCAGCTCATCCAGTCCAACCCCGACATCGACGGCATCTACGCCGAGAACGACGAGATGGCCCTCGGCGCGGTCACCGCGCTCAAGGGAGCGGGCAAGAAGCCCGGAGACGTGAAGATCGTCTCCATCGACGGCACCCGGGGCGCGGTCCAGGGCATCGTCGACGGCTGGCTGCAGGCCGTGATCGAGTCCAACCCGCGCTTCGGCGCCCTGGCCTTCTCGACGGCCCAGAAGTTCCTGGACGGCGAGAGCATCCCGGAGAAGGTCACCATCGCCGACCGCGAGTACGACGAGGCCAGCGCCAAGTCCTCGCTGCCCCAGACCTACTGATCCGCTCGTCGGCGACCCGGCGCCCGTGCCCAGCGCGCGTGCGCCGGGTGGCAGGAAAGGAGCCCCGTGCCAGTCAGCGATCCGGTCCTCGAGGCCGTCGGCGCCCTCAAGGTGTTCCCCGGGGTCACGGCCCTCGACCACATCTCCTTCGCCCTGGGCCAGGGGGAGGTGCACGCGCTGGTCGGGGAGAACGGCGCGGGCAAGTCAACGTTGATCAAGGTGTTGACCGGGGTCTACCGGCTCGACGCGGGTGAGGTGAGGTACCGGGGCGAGCGGATGGACTTCACCAGCCCGCTGCAGGCCCAGCGCGCCGGGATCGCCACCATCTACCAGGAGGTCAACCTCGTCCCGCAGATGAGCGTGGCGCGCAACCTCTTCCTCGGCCGCGAGCCGCGGGGCCGCTTCGGCCTCATCGACTTCGCCGAGATGCGGCGGCGGGCCTCGGAGATCCTGCACGGGTACGGCATCCGCCCGGACGTGCGCCGCCCGCTGGGATCGCTCGGCCTGGGCTCCCAGCAGATGGTCGCCCTGGCCCGGGCGGTACAGGCCGACGCACAGGTCGTCATCATGGACGAGCCCACCTCCTCGCTGGAACCGCGCGAGGTCGACCGGCTGTTCCACACCATCGCCGACCTCAAGGCCCAGGGCCGGTCGGTGATCTACGTCAGCCACCGGCTGGAGGAGCTCTACCGCATCTGCGACCACGTCACCGTGCTGCGTGACGGCCGCCTGGTGCACACCGGCCCGCTGGCGGAGCTGGAGCGGCTGCGGCTGATCTCCCTGATGCTGGGCCGTGACCTGCAGCAGGTCGCCTCCGAGGGCCTGACCAGGTTCGGCGGCCGCGACCACTCGCGCGACGCCCCCGCGGTGCTGTCGGCGACCGGGCTCGACCGCGAGCACGTGCTGAACGGCGTGTCGCTCGCCCTGCGGCCCGGGGAGATCGTCGGCCTGGGCGGGTTGCTGGGATCGGGACGCAGCGAGACGGCCAAGGCGATCGCCGGTGCCCTGCCGCTGGACTCCGGGCAGGTCACGGTGGAGGGGAAGGCGGTTCCCTCCGGCTCGGTCGGCGCCGCCATCCGGGCCGGGATCAACCTGCTCCCCGAGGACCGCAAGGCCGAGGGGATCGTGCCCACGCTGTCCGTGCGGGAGAACATCGTGCTGGCCGCCCTGCCGAGGCTGGCGCGGGCCGGGATCGTCTCCGAGGCCGCCGTCGACCGCGTGGTGGAGACGTTCATGAGCCGCCTGCGCATCAAGGCCGCGGGTCCGGGTCAGCGTGCCGGTGAGCTGTCGGGCGGCAACCAGCAGAAGGTCCTGCTGGCCCGCTGGCTGGCCATGAACCCCAAGGTCCTGCTGCTGGACGAACCCACCCGAGGCATCGACGTCGGCGCCAAGGCAGAGGTACAGGCCCTCATCGACGACCTGGCCGCAGAAGGACTGGCCGTCCTGCTCATCTCCTCCGACCTGGAGGAACTCGTCGAAGGCTCGGAACGCGTCGTGGTGCTCCGCGACGGAGCGGTCGCGGGTGAGCTGAGCGGCGACGACGTGACGGAAGAGAAGATCATGGCCGCGATCGCGGGGAAGAACGATGACTGAGACCACCGTGGTGACCGACGCCCCGCGCAAGGGCTCGTCCGGCCGGGCCGGGACGATCGCCTGGCTCCAGCGGTACGGCGTGTACGCGGCGGTGGCCACGCTGTTCGTCTTCAACGCCGCCTTCACCCCGCACTTCCTGGCCGCCGACAACTTCCGCACCCAGCTCGTCCAGGTCACCCCGATCGTGATCGTCGCGCTCGGCATGGCGCTGGTGATCGGCACCGAGGGGATCGACCTGTCGGTCGGCTCGGTGATGGCCCTGGCCGCCTCCCTGACCGCCCTCTACCTCGGGTACGGGGCCCCCGCGGCGATCGCCATGGCGATCGCCGGCGGGGCGCTGGTCGGCGCGGCCGCCGGAGCGCTGGTGGCGGTGGTGGGCGTACAGCCGATCGTCGCCACGCTGGCCCTCCTGGTCGGGGTACGCGGCCTGGCCAACGTGCTGCTCCCCCAGCTGCGGGAGTTCTCCAACCCCACCCTCGTCGCGCTCGGCAGCGACTCGGTGGCCGGTGTGCCGATCGTCGTCCTCGTGGCCGTCGCGCTCATCGTCGCCGTGGCGTTCCTCGTCAGGAGGACCACCTTCGGGCGCCAGCTCGTCGCCATCGGCGGCAACCGCGCCGCCAGCAGGCTCGCCGGGCTGCCGGTGCGCAGGGTGCTGCTGTCGGTGTACGTGCTGTCCGGCGTGCTCGCCGCCATCGCCGGGACGCTCGCCACCTCCCGGCTGCAGGCCAGCGACCCCACCTCGCTGGGACTGTTCATGGAGCTGTCGGCCATCACCGCGGTCGTGGTCGGCGGCACCCCGCTGACCGGAGGCCGCGTGCGGGTGCTCGGCACCGTGATGGGCGCCCTGCTGATGCAGCTCCTCCAGGCGACCCTCATCAAGCACAACCTTCCCCAGTCCTGGACCCAGATGGCCCAGGCCGCGATCATCCTCGCGGCCGTCTACGCAGCACGGGAGCGCCGGTGACCACCCAGACCGCTCGTCCGGCACCATCGGCGGCCACCGGGCCGACGTCCCGGGAACGCGCCGGCCGGCTCTTCCAGCGGCACGGGGCCCTCGTCGTGCTCGGCGTCCTGCTGGTCGTGGGCACGCTCGGGTTCGACGCGTTCACCACGCCGGCCAACCTCGGCAACATCGCCACCGCCTCCTCGTTCCTGGCGATCATCGCGATCGGCATGACCTTCGTCGTCATCTCCGGCGGCATCGACCTGTCCGTGGGCTCGCTGTTCGTGCTCGGCGGGGTCCTGGCCGCGTACGGCTCCCGTCACGGCGCCGTCGTGGCGCTGGCGCTGCCGCTCGCGGTCTGCGGGGCGTTCGGCCTGGTCCAGGGGCTGATCATCGCCCGGACCCGGATGGCGCCGTTCATCGTCACCCTGACCGGGCTGCTCGGCGCGCGCGGCCTGATGCTCTCCATGACCGACGAGGGCGCCACCACCTACCTGGTGGAGGACAAGGTGTTCGCGGGCATCGGCCAGGGCGCCCTGTTCGAGATCGGCTACCCCTTCTTCATCATGCTGGTGATCCTGGCCGCCGCGGCGATCCTGCTGCAGCGCACCGGGTTCGGGCAGAACGTCTACGCCATCGGCGGCAACGAGGACGCCGCGGCCCTCATGGGCGTCCCGGTGGCCCGTACCAAGATCATGGTCTACCTGATGTCCGGGCTGCTCGCCGGTCTGGCCGGGGCGCTCAACGCCGCCCGCCTGTCCTCCGGCGTGACGATCCTCGGCATCGGGCTCGAACTCGACGTGATCGCGGCCGTGGTGATCGGCGGGACCCTGCTCACCGGCGGCGCCGGCGGTCTCGGCGGCACGATCGCCGGGGCGCTGCTGCTGGGGGTCATCCAGAACCTGATCAACCAGATCCCCGGGCTCTCGTCCTCCTTCCAGCAGGTCGTCAGCGGCGCGTTCCTCGCCATCGTCGTCATCACGCACCGCGTGCTCGGCGGGATACGACAACAGGACACCTGACGTGAGGGGGCGGCGCGCCCCCTTCCCGGACGGCGCCGGCCCGGGACGCCGCGATCCGGCGGCGTCCCCCGCGGCGTCATGCCCGGCCGTCACGACGGCCGGGCATGAGGCGTTTCCCGCCGCGCGACACCCGGCCGTCGCGACCGGCGCGCGACACCCGGACGTCACGACGGGCCGGGCCGGCCGCGTTCCCCGCCGCCGTGATGCCCGGACGTCACGACGGCCGGGCGGACGGCCAGGTGGAGCGACACGGGTGTCACGAGACGCCCCGGGCCCGCGCGGGACACGATGCGCGATCGGCGCGATCAGATCCGATCGAATATTGACACGAGATGTTTCAAAGTATTCACTTCTGATCATCCCACCCGTTGGGCGGACGCCCTTCCGGGGCGCACACCCGGCGATCCCCGCGTCCCACCCTCGCACCACCTCCACCCGCACCGCGTCCACCCGCACCCGCCCCCGCCGCTCCCGGCCGCCGGGCGCGCACCACCTCACCGCGATCCCGCACATCTCCGAACCATCACCCCCCTGAGGAGATCCCATGCAACGCGTACGCCATCGACGACGGCTGCTGCACTCCGTCGTCGCCTGTCTCGTGGGCCTGGCCACGTTCGCCACCGGCCTGCCGCAGGCCGCCGCCGCGGTCCCGCCCCAGCCGTCCCCGCTGACGACGCCGTGGACGAACCAGGCACTGAACGGCACGCCCCTGCCGGAGTACCCCCGGCCGCAGATGACCCGGCCGGACTGGCAGAACCTCAACGGGGAGTGGCAGCTGCGGCAGTCGACCACCAACGACCCCCCGGTGTTCGGGCAGACGCTGCCGGAACGTGTCAACGTGCCGTTCCCCGTCGAGTCCGCCCTTTCCGGGATCAAGCGGGCGGCCAACGACAACCGGTACTACCTCACCTACCGGCGGACGTTCACCGTGCCGGCGGGCTGGAACGGCCGGCGGGTGCAGCTGCACTTCGGCGCCGTGGACTGGCAGACGACCGTCTGGGTCAACGGCGTACAGGTCGGCGGCCACACGGGCGGCTACGACCGGTTCGAGTTCGACATCACCCCGCACCTCAACGGCGGGACGAACGAGCTGATCGTGCGCGCCTTCGACCCGACGGACTCCGGCGCCGCGGGCAGCAGCCCCGCCAGGGGCAAGCAGGTCCGCAGCCCCGGCGGCATCATGTACACGCCGTCGTCGGGCATCTGGCAGACGGTGTGGCTGGAGCCGACCCCCGCCTCGTCCGTCTACAGCGTCGACTTCTACCCCAACCTGGCGAACAACACCCTGCGGGTCCGCGTCTTCACCCGCGGCGACGTCTCGGGCCACTCGGTGTACGCCGAGGCGCTGGACGGCGCGACCGTCGTCGGCACCGCGACCGGCGGCTTCACCGACTTCAGCGTCCCCGTCCCCGACGCGCGGCGGTGGTCACCGGACGACCCGTTCCTGTACAACCTGCGGATCTCCCTGCGCAACGCCGGAGGCGCGACCGTCGACCGGACCACGCACTACTTCGGGATGCGCGAGGTCGGCAAGGCCGTGGTCGACGGGCGGCTCGTGCTGACGCTCAACGGCCGGTTCGTCATGCAGAACGGCGTGCTGGACCAGGGCTTCTGGCCCGACGGCCTGCACACCGCGCCGACCGACGCCGCGCTGGCGAGCGACCTGCAGAAGATCAAGGACCTCGGCTTCAACATGGTCCGCAAGCACATCAAGGTGGAGCCGCAGCGCTGGTACCACCACGCCGACCGCCTCGGCCTGCTGGTCTGGCAGGACATGCCGAGCATGGGCGGGGGGAACGACGCCCAGCACGCGCAGTGGGAGAGCGAGCTGAGGGAGATGGTCGACGAGCACCGCTCGTCGCCCGCGGTCGTCACCTACGTCCCGTTCAACGAGGGCTGGGGCGAGTGGAACCTGGCCGACACCTCACGGGTCATCCAGAACGTCAAGAACCAGGACCCGACCCGGCTCGTCAACGGGCACAGCGGCTACAACTGCTGCGCGTCCAAGGGCGATCCGGGCAACGGCGACATCATGGACTGGCACGTCTACGTCGGGCCCGACGCGCCCACGCCGACGAGCACCCGGACGTCCGTGCTCGGCGAGTACGGCGGTCTGGGCGTGCGGGTCCCCGGTCACGAGTACAGCCCCAACGGCCAGTTCGGCGCGTACGAGATGCACCCGAACGTGAAGTCGATCACCGACCGTTACGTGAGCCTCGTCGCCCAGTCGGCGAACCTCATGCACACCCGCGGGCTCAGCGCGCTCGTCTACACGCAGCCGTTCGACGTGGAGGGCGAGGTCAACGGTTTCTGGACCTACGACCGGCAGGTGGCCAAGTTCGACGCGGCCAGGGTCAGGGCGGCCAACCTCGGCATCATCGCCGCCTCCAAGCGGCTGAACACCGCCCCGCCCCCGCCCGGCCGGCCGGTCAACGGTCCCGGAGGAAAGTGCGTGGACGTGGCCGCCGACGACACCGGCGGCAACGGCTCCGCGGTGCAGCTGTGGGACTGCCAGATCCAGGCCGCCGACCAGCACTGGACCTGGGACGGTACGGCGCTGCGCACGCTGAACCGCTGCCTGGACGTGACCGGTAACGCCACGGCCAACGGCTCGCAGGTCCAGCTGTGGGACTGCAACGGCGGCGGCGCCCAGCAGTGGGTCCCCCAGGCCAACGGCGCCCTGCTCAACCCCCAGTCCGGACGCTGCCTCGACTCCCCCAACGGCACCACCGCCAACGGCACCCGCCTGCAACTGTGGGACTGCAACGGCTCCCCGGCCCAGGCGTTCCGGATGGGCGGAGGCTCCGAGGGGGCCACGTTCGTCAACGGTCCCGGTGGCAAGTGCGTGGACGTGGCCGGTGACGACATCGGCGGCAACACCGCGGCGGTGCAGCTGTGGGACTGCCAGCCCCACGGCGTCGACCAGCACTGGGCCTGGGACGGCAGGGCGCTGCGCACGCTGAACCGCTGCCTGGACGTGGTCGGCAACGCCACGGCCAACGGCTCGCAGGTCCAGCTGTGGGACTGCAACGGCGGCGGCGCCCAGCAGTGGGTCCCCCAGGCCAACGGCGCCCTGCTCAACCCCCAGTCCGGACGCTGCCTCGACTCCCCCAACGGCACCACCGCCAACGGCACCCGCCTGCAACTGTGGGACTGCAACGGCTCCCCGGCCCAGACGTTCCGCAGGCAGTGACCCCGCGGGGTGCGGGGGCCACGGCCTGCGCACCCCGTCCCGCGTCGTTCACGCGGGCACGAACCCGCCCTGTGACACGGGTTCTGGACACCACGGCCCTGTGACACGGCCCTGTGACACGGCTCTGTGACACGGCTCTGTGACACGGCCCTGTGACACGCTCGGGCCGGGACCCGGCCCGAGGGCGGGCGGGGACGGCGCGGGTACGCACGCGATGCGGCCCGCGCCGTCGCCCGTGGCCGGGTGTCAGCGGCCGAAGGCGTCCTTGATCTTCTTACCGGCGTCCTTGGCCTTCTCACCGGCCTGCTTGAGGCTCCCCGAGGCCTGGTCGGCCCGGCCCTCGGTCCGCAGCCGCTCGTCACCGGTCGCGTGCCCGAGGTTCTCCTTGACCCGGCCCTTGAGCTCCTCGGCCTTGTGGGAGATCTTGTCCTCGATGCCCATGGTGGCCTCCTCCGTCGGTGGGGACGTCGCTGCCGTTCTCACCGGCTTCTGTCCCGGCCGCGGGACGGTAAACCGCCCGGCTTCCCGGTCCGTGAAAGTTTCAGGACGCCGGGACGACGCGGGCGATCCGCTCCCCGGGGGTTCCCGGCCGTGTCATGGCGTGGTGGGCCCGTCCTTCGGGCCGTGCCGGCCCCCTCCCCTCCGGTCCCCGCCCTCCCGGCCCGGATCCGGCATGTCCGGAAGGACTTCACATCGCCGTAACAATGTGCTTTCCTGGCTTCGGAAAGCGCTTACCGGTTCCGCGGGAACGTTCGTCGACGACGAGCGCCTCCCGGACCCGTATCCATGTCTCGTTGAGAAGCAGGATCGCGGCGGAAACGACGGGCACCGGCACGCTCGGGGGACGACGCCGGGTGGAACCGTCGTGACGCCCGGCCCGCACGTGCCCTCGTGACGCCGCCACACCGTCCCGCGTCGATGCCCCGTCGCGCGGACGCCGAGGCGACGGCCCGGCACACCCGATATCGAACGGAGCTTCACGTGCGACACGCAAGAAGACTCGGCGTCAGGCTGGCGATCGCCACGACCGCCGGCCTCATGGCGACCGGCGGGATGGTGGCCGTGCTCAGCACCCCCGCCTCGGCCGCCCCCTCCAACGGCAACTACACGCTGGTCAACGCCGGGAGCGGCCTGTGCGCCACGGTCCCCGGGCAGAACACCGGTGACGGCGTACAGCTCCAGCAGTCCGGTTGCACGGGCGGGGCCGGGCAGGTCTTCTCCCTCGCCTCCTCCGGAGGCGGCTACCGGCTGACCGCGAACCACAGCGGCAAGTGCCTCGGGGTGCGCGACGCCTCCACCAGCGCGGGCAAGGCGGTCCAGCAGGAGTCCTGCACCGGGGCGTCCTCGCAGACCTGGCAGCTCACCGCCTCCGGCAACGCCTACCGGGTGGTCAACGCCAACGGCGGCAAGTGCCTCAACGTCAAGGACAACTCCTCCTCGTCCGGTGCCCCGCTGCAGCAGAACTCCTGCGACTCGGCCTCCACCAAGCAGTGGACGCTGACGCCCGCCGGTGGCGGCGGCAACCCCGACCCCACCCAGACGCCCACACCCACGCCCACGCCGACCGTGACCCCCACCGGCGGCACCGGGGGCGACGGCAGCGGCGCGTGGCCCTCGTCCACCGGCAACGTCCACACCCCGACGACCCGCAACGCCGGGACGTTCTTCGACGGCGGCATGAAGCGCTACTACGGCATCGGCGACGGTGGCCAGGGCGAGGGCCAGGACCCGATGTTCGTCGTGGCCAACGGCGGCACGATCCAGAACGTCATCCTCGACGCGCCCGCCGGTGACGGCATCCACTGCGAGGGCTCCTGCACCATCCGCAACGTCTGGTGGAACGACGTCGGCGAGGACGCCGCGACCTTCAAGGGCACCAGCTCCTCGGCCACCTACCTGGTGGACGGCGGCGGCGCCAAGTCCGGCACCGACAAGGTCTTCCAGCACAACGGCGCGGGCACGGTGACCATCCGCAACTTCCAGGTGCACGGCTCGGGCAAGCTCTACCGCGCCTGCGGCAACTGCTCCAGCTCCTACGAGCGCCACGTGGTGATGGACGGCGTCACCGCCCGGTCCACCAAGCTGCTGGCCGGGATCAACTCCAACTGGGGCGACACCGCGCGCTTCAGCCGGATCACCGTCTACGGCAGCGCCACCATCTGTGAGCGCTACAAGGGCGTGCCCAAGGGCAGCGAGCCCACCAAGATCGGCTCTGGTCCCGACCCGGTGCACTGCCGGTACTCCCCGTCCGACATCACCTACCGGTAGTCACCACCGGCAGGACCCCCCGACGGGAAGGTACGGCCCGGCTCCGCGCTCGCGGTGCCGGGCCGTACCGGTGTCATCCGCCGGCGCTCGGCGTCGTGGCCCGGTGGGGCTCCTTGAGCGCCCGGCGCAGCTCGTCCAGGGAGACGAAGAGGTGTCCCGCCATGCCCAGCCGCTCGGCGGCGCGCACGTTCTCCGTCCTGTCGTCGACGAACATCGTGTCCGAGGCGGGCACCCCCAGCCGCTCCAGGCACCAGGTGTAGACCTCCGCCTCCGGCTTGGCGTGACCGATGCGGCAGGAGAACGCGCGCACCTCGAACAGCTCCAGCAACGGCCGGTGAAGCCGCTCGACGTGGGCGGCCAGGTCCGCGGGGAGGTTGGACAGCAGGGCGACCCTGGTCCGGCCGCTCATGTCCGCGACGAACTCGACCATCTCGTCGTCGACCTCGCTCCAGCTGTCCAGGTCCCTGGCGATCAGCTCGTCGATCTGGTCGTCGCCGAACTCGGTCTCCGCGGCACCGGCCACGGTCCGCCAGTAGTCCCTCCCCGACCGGTCCCCGCGGTCGTAGGGCGCCCGCAGGTCCCAGTAGGGCCGCCACAGCCGCGGACCCGACAGGCGGGCGGCACGCTCGATGGCCAGGAGGCTCTCCGGGGACTGGTGGCGGGCGATGACCCCGAACATGTCGAAGACGAGCACGGGCGGGACGGACTCGCTCAAGCGGACTCCCTCGGTATGTCGTCACGGAGGCGGACGCGGCGGGCCGGGAACGGCGCGGCAAGTCCGCACCGGCCGGTCCGCACACGCGCCCCGGCCTGACACGGCGGCCTCGCGCGGCGCCCCGGCAACCCTACGCCATGGTGCAGGGGGCGTCGCGCGGCCCCGGTCCCGGGGCGCCCGCGGTCACCCGCGCGGGTCGCCGACGCCCGCGGTTCCCGCCCCCGCCCCCGGCCCCGTCGACTCCGTCGGCCCCGTCGCCGCGGGCACCTCCGGCGTCTCCGGCGTCTCCGGGGCCCGCGGTCCCTTCGCTCCCTCGCGGAACGCCAGGGCCAGTGCGAAAAGGAGCACGGCACCCACGACCGGCACCCATGACGGGCCGGACGACGGCCGGAAGGTCCCGGCGAGCCCCACCCGGTCGATGACGATCCCCTCCGCGATGCCCGGCAGCACGGAGGCGCAGCCCGAGACCGTCACGAGGACGGCGAGCCAGGCGATCCGGGCGGGGTTGCCCCGCTGGAAGGGCCGTCCCCGCGCGACGGAGTTCAGCAGGGCGATCAGCAGCAGGGCGGCGACGCCCATGCACAGACCGCTCACCAGGACGTCCGCCCGGGAGAGCACCTGCTCGGCGACGGTGGAGCCCTCGACGTACAGCGACAGGTCCCCGTCGTCGAGACGGACCCCGGCGGGGAGTTCCCTCCCGCCCAGCCGCAGGTGATCACCGGATTCCAGGGAGGGGGTGACGCGCACGGCGATGCCTGCGGGGACCTGGGTGATGCCGTTGATCATGTAGGCGACACCCCAGAGCACCCCGACCGTTCCGGTGAGCCTGATCACGTAGCGGGCCAGGAGGGCGAACAGATGACTCATGAGAACTCCATCGAGCATGTCCGGATCGCCTCATCGTTCTTCACGGCGGTCGTCGCGAACAGGGACCACGGGGCCACATCCGGGTCCCGTCGTCCTTCATCATGTCCCGCCGCGGCCGCCGCCGCGCGACACGTCACGGTTCCGCGATGTGACCTCCAGGCCGACGAGGGACGGGGACGGCCGTACTTTCGGACGATGATCGGGGCAGGAGTGCCGCACGAGCATGGCCTCCCATGAGACGAAACATCATGGCCTCCCTCCTGGTGGCCGCGACGGCCCTGCCGCTCGTGGCCGCCGGCGGGGCGGCGTCCGCCTCCGGCGGCACCACGACCGGCACCACGACGACCGGCAGCACGACCGGCAGCACGACGGGCGGCACGACGATCTCCTGGCGGCCGTGCGGCGAGCAGGCCGGAGCCGAGTGCGGATCCGTCGAGGTGCCGCTCGACTGGTCCGCCCCGGAGGGCCCGGCGATCGAACTGTCCGTCGTGCGGCGCAGGGCCACCGATCCCGGCGCGCGGATCGGCACCCTCCTCTACAACCCGGGCGGGCCCGGCGGCCAGGCGGCACTGGTCGTCCGCGACTTCCCCTCCGCGATCCTCTCGGACGACGTGCGGCGCCGGTTCGACGTCGTCGGCATCGACCCGCGGGGGGTCGGCGGGAGCGGCGCCGTACGCTGCGGGCTGCCGGTGCACGACCCGAAGGTCGGCGAGTTCCCCGACACCCGGGCCGAGTACGACAGGCTGGTCGCGCACAACAGGGCGGTCGGCGAGAGCTGCCTGGCCGCCACCGGGCCCCTGCTGCGCAACGTCGACACCGTGAGCGTCGCCCGGGACTTCGACGCGGTACGGGCCGCGCTCGGCGAGAAGAAGATCAGCTTCCTCGGCAAGTCGTACGGCACCATCCTCGGCACCGAGTACGCCGGGCTCTTCCCCGGCCGGGTCCGCACCATGGCGCTGGACGGCGCGGTCGACCACGGGATGAGCTCCCGCCGCCTGGTCACCGACGCGGCCAGGGCGGTGGAGGACTCCTTCGACCGGTTCGTCGAATGGTGCGACCGTACGGCGAGCTGTCCCCTGCACGGCCGTGACGTCGCGCGGGTGTGGGACCGTCTCGTCGCCGGGGCGGAGCGCACCCCCGTGCCGGTGCGGAACGGGCGGCCGATCACCGCCGAGGAGCTGCGCTACGTGGGGTACACCTTCCTCACGGCGATGCCCGAGTACGCCGGCGGCCTGGCCGCCGGGATCGTCCAGGCGGAGAAGGGCGACGCCACGATCTTCGCCTCGATGCGGGCGCAGGCGCTCGACGACCCGGCGAGCACCGCGGCGTACCGTTCCGTCATGTGCCTGGACCTCGACCCGCAGATCCGCGGCCACCGGGACCTGCGGGCGCGGCTGAAGCAGGTCCGCAGGCTGTCTCCGCACATGGGGGGCACCTCGGAGTTCTGGGACATGACGGTCGGCTGCCTCGGCTGGCCGGTCCCCCCGAGCAACCCGCAGCGGCCGGTGAACGTCCACGGCACCCCGCCGATCCTCGTCGTCGGCACCGCCCACGACCCGGCGACCCCGCTCGTCTGGGCGCGGGCCCTGTCGTCGCGCATCCGCGGCTCGGGCCTGCTGACCTACGACGGGACGGGGCACACCGCGTACATGAGGTCGGTGTGCGCGACGGAGCACGTCGACCGCTACCTGGTCACCGGCCGGCTGCCGCAGAAGGGAACCGTCTGCCGGGCCACCGGCTGACGCGCCCGGTGTCCCGCCCGCGTGCCGTCACGACAGGCCGGTGAGGCCGACGCGACCAGGCCCGCCGGCGCCCCCGGCCGTCCGGTCGCGCTCACGGCTCGCGATCGGGTCCCGGGGGGTGGACGCGGGTGCGCAGGGCCCGGACCGACCAGTCGAGCACCGGAGTCAGGGACTCCGGGGCCGGCCAGCCGTTGATCACCGCGAGCAGGTGGGAGTACCGCTCCCGGCGGGGGTCGTTCATGTTCTCCAGCCGGTCCAGCATCGACCGCCGGAGCCCCGCGTCGTCGGGACGGCCGACGAGACCGGCGTACCGGGCCGTGATGTCCGCGACGACGCGGCCCGCCTCGGGCGAGGCCGGGTCCGTGCCGTCCGAGGCGGCACGGCCGGCCCGGTCCCGGACGACCGCGGCCAGGTCGCGGCGTATCACCGGGTTCCCGCCCTCGGCCCGTTCGGCCGCGTGGTCCCGGGCCATCCGGCGCATGCCGTCGCGGAAGTCCGGGTCCCGGGACAGCTCGGCCAGCTCGATCCACGCCTCGACCTGCTCGGTCTCGAGGTCGTCGGGCAGGCACGGGGTCATCGAGCGCCTGATCCCCACGAAACCGTGGTCGGCCTCCAGGCCGCCGAACACGGCGTCGAGGAAGTCGTCGATCATCTCCTGGCGTTCCTCTTCGGACAGCGCGGCCAGTCTGTGCATGAGATCCATCTCCTTGGGGGTCGACCCGTGCCTGGCCACGGCCGTCAGCACCGCGCGCCGCAGGCGCAACGTCCGGATCTGTACGGTGAGCGCTTCGGCGTGCGCCGCGGCGACCTGGGCCAGCGGGATCTCCCGGTCCAGGATCCTCCGGATCGTGGGCAGGTCCAGTTCCAGGTCGCGCAGCGTCCGTACGAGGTCCAGGCGGGCGGCGTCGGCGGCGCCGTACAGGCGGTGGCCGGCCGGGCTTCGGCCGGCGGGTGGCACGATCCCGCGATCGGAGTAGAACCGGATGGTCTTGACCGTCAGCCCGGTGCGCCGGGCCAGGTCACCGATCGAGTAGAGCGCGTCCCCGTCCATGCCGCACACCCTCGCATCTCCCCTCGGTGGAGGTTCAAGTCCTTCCGCGGCCCGCGCCGAGGACCGGTGCCGAGCGCGGGTGCCGGAGACCGCCTCGCGGATCGCGCGGGCCACGATCGTATGACGGGTGACCGCCGGGACCGCCGTGCCCGGCGGGCCTGCGGTATGAAGGATGCGGTGACCGGCGATCGACGGCCCGGCCCGCGCGTGCGGCGCGGGCCCCGACAGGGGATCGTGGTGAGACGTGTGAGCACGGCCGGAACACGGATGCTCGCCTGCACGGCGCTGCTCGCGGCCGCGGTGGCGTGCGGCGGGGAACGGCCCGCCCCGCGGACGGGCGGTGCCCCGCCCGCGCAGGAACGCTCCCCCGCGCCCGGCCCCACCGCCGAGAAGAGCTCCGGGGCCCCCGGGCCTTCCGACGGGCCCCGCGGAAGCGACATCGAGCCCGATCGGGACCGGTTCGAGGCGGAGATCACGCTCGCGGACGGCCGCAGGGTGGCGATGCACTACGGGCGTCGCCGGGGGCTCTTCGAGCAGCACCACGTCCCGGGCCGCGGGTGGACCAGGCCACGCCTGATCTACCGCACCGAGACCGACGCCTGTCAGGGCATCGAGCTCCGGGCCGTCGGTGGCACGGTCACGGCGATCGCGAACTTCGCCCCCTACTGCGCGGACGGCGAGCCCCCGATGGAGTCCGTCGCGGCGGTCGGGGTGGGGGATCTGAGCAGGTGGGACCACCACCTCACCAGGTCGTTCGACGGCTGGGAACGCGTCACCGTCACCGACGGCGGCGAAAGGGCCGTCTTCTCCAGCAGGTCCCTGGAGTGGCGCAGCTCGCTCGTCTGGACCCTGAAGGACGGCTTCTCCGAACCGGTGGACAAGCGCGTCGGCTGAGACGACGCCGCGCCCGGCCGGTCAGCCCGGGAGGCGGGCGGACCGCGCGAGCACGGCCTCCAGGGTGCGGCGGCCCGTCTCCGCCGTCAGCGGGGCATCGGCCGAATGGGCCAGGAACGCGAGCGACAGCGCGAGCGCCCACCCTCGTGCCCGCGTCCAGAGGTGCTCGCCGGGCACGTGCCCGGCCGCCGCCCCGTAGGCGTCCCGGAAGACGCCGTGGCATCCGGCGGGCAGGAGCATCCAGGCCACGGACAGGTCCGTGGCGGGGTCGCCGGAGGTGATGTCACCGAAGTCGATCACACCGCTGATACGACCGCGACGGACCAGGATGTTGGCCGGGTGGAGGTCGCCGTGCAGCCACGACGGGGGCCCGTCCCACGCCGGTGCCGCGACCGCGGTCTCCCACGCGCGCATCACGGCCCCGCGATCGACCAGGCGGCCCAGTACGTCCAGGTTCCGGATGACCGTCGCCTCGCGGTCCGCGAGCGGGATGCCGCGGACGGGGTTGACGGGGGCGTCCGGTGCGGCGGGGACGTGCAGGGCCCCGAGGAACCCGGCGAGGTCGGCCGCGGCGCCCGGCGGGTCGGCCGGCGGCGTCCGCGCGGCGACCCGGCCGGGCAGGAACGGGACGACGCTCCACGGCCACGGGTAGCCGGGACCCGGTCGCCCGATGCGCACCGGTACGGGCACCGGCAGCGGCAGCCGGGGCCCGAGAACCGGGAGCCACCGCTGCTCGTGCACGAGCAGCCGGGCGGCCACCTCACGTCTCGGCAGCCGGGCGACCAGCGCGTCCCCGACCCGGCACACGACGTTGTCCCACCCGTTCGCCATCGTCTCGACGGGCAGGTGCGCGAGGTCGGGGTGCTGGGCGGCCAGGAGCCGGCGTACCAGATCCGGGGAGACGTCCACCTCGGCGGCCGGCATGCGGTGAGGACCCACACCGCGACCCTAACCGACGGAGGCGGACGGCTTCGGCGTCGCCCGCGCGCCGTGGTGTGCGGCGCCGGGGGCGAGGGGAACGGGGCCGGTGCGCCGAGGAGGCCCGTGCGGCCGAGGGACGGAAGCCCGGGTGAGGCCGGATGAGGACGTCTTCAGTTACTTTCAGTAGTGAATACATTACTTTGAGTGATGAACGGTCGTGGACACGACCCCCGATCACCGGAGACCCACATGCGACGTATCGCTCCAAGGATCGCCGTCCTCACGACGATCGCCCTGCTCGTCCTGATCGCCCCCGCTCACGCCCAGGTCCGGCCGGAGGACCGGCGGGCCGACGCGGGGGCCTACTTCGAGTTCACCGACATCACCGGGAGCAAGGGCGTCCTCCAGCTCACCGACCCCACCGAGATCCAGCACGCCAGGGATCTGATCAGCGGCGCGACCACCGAGAGGCCCCACGTCCTCGGCAGGATCGTCAAGCGTCCCGCCCCCTACAACCCGGGCTGGAGCTACCACTACGACCCCGCCACGATCGACTTCTTCGACGTCGCCATCGAGGTGTGCGACGCCACGATGCCCTACGTCGAGGACCACCTGGACGAGGCGGGCGGCGCGTTCCTGCCCGGCCTGCTCTGGTGCCCCTGGACCTCTCGCCTGGTGCGCGAGGTCCCCGCCCCGTGAGGTGAGGCCGCCCCGGGCGCGCCGGGCACCCGCCGGTCACCGGCGGGTGCCCGGCGTCCCTGCGTCACCTCAGGATCGGGGACGGAGGTCACCAGGACGGCATCATCGTCTCCGGATAGCGGGACCCGGCCGCGCCGCGCGGCAGGATCTCCGTGACGCGGGCGAGGTCCTCCGGGGTGAGCGTGACGTACGCCGAGGCGACGTTCTCGGCGACGCGCCGGGCGCTGCGGGTGCCGGGGATCGGCACGATGTCGTCGCCCTGCGCCAGCAGCCACGCCAGCGCCAGCTGCGTGACCGTGATCCCCTTGGCCTGCGCGAGCGCGGTCAGCTCGCCGACGGCGGCCAGGTTCTTCTCGTAGTTGCCGGGCTGCCAGCGGTCGTCCCAGCTGCGCATGTCGTCCGCGGGGTAGTCGGCGGCCGGCCGCACCGCGTCGGTGAGGAATCCCCGGCCCAGCGGCGAGTACGGCACGAACCCGATGCCCAGCTCGCGTACGGCCGGCAGCACGTCGGCCTCGACGGCGCGTTCGAACACCGAGTACTCGGTCTGCAGCACCGACACCGGGTGGACGGCGTGGGCGCGGCGGACGACGTCGGGGCCCGCCTCGCTGAGCCCTAGGTAGCGCACCTTGCCCTCGGCGATCAGCTCGCCGACCGTGCCCGCCACGTCCTCGATCGGCACGTCCGGGTCGACGCGGTGCTGGTACAGCACGTCGATGCGGTCGGTGCCGAGGTGGCGCAAACTGTTCTCGGTGACCTCGCGGATGTGCTCCGGCCGGCTGTCCAGCGCCAGCCCCGCCCTCTGCGGGTCGCTCAGGTCGAAGCCGAACTTGGTGGCGATCACGACGTCGTCGCGGAAGTCCTTCACGGCGCGGCCGAGCAGCCGCTCGTTGCTGCCGGTTCCCATGCCGTACAGCTCGGCGGTGTCGTAGAAGGTGACGCCGAGCTCGTACGCCCGGCGGATGGTGGCGATCCCGCCCTCCTCGTCGGCGGCACCGTAGGCCATGGTCATGCCCATCGTGCCGAGGCCGATCGCGCCGACCTCCAGTCCCTGGGTGCCGAGCGCGCGCTTCGGCAGGTTCTGCTCATGCTGTGTCATGCTCCCCACGGTAGGGACACGCCCTCCGGGAGGTCATGAGGCCAGGGCCGCATAGTATTGCCTGATCCTCTCACCGAAGGAGCGCGGCATGCCGGACGATCTCGCGGCCGTGATCGCCCGGCACAGCGACGGCCTGTGGGCCGAGAGCGCGGTCCCCCACCTCACGCTGGTCACGATCGACGAGCCCATCGGTCCCACCGACCTGCTGTACGAGCCGATGATCTGCTTCATCGCCGACGGCGCCAAGCGCACCGTCACCGGAGACCGGAGCCGGGTGGCCGGGAGCGGCGAGATGATGCTGAGCTCGCTCCGGGTTCCGGTCACCGCGGTGTTCGAGCGGACGCCGTACCGCGCGGCGGTGCTGCGGTTCGACGGCCGGGTGCTCGCCGACCTGCTGCTGGAGCTGGAGGAGACGGGCCCGGGTGCGCCGGCCGGACCGGGCGGGGCGGGCGGGCCGGGCGGGCAGGTCGTCGCGCCGATGACGCCGGAGCTGGTCGACGCGGTCACCCGGTGGGTGCGGCTGCTCGACACCCCGGACGACATCCGCCCGCTGGCGGCCCGGATCGAGAGCGAGATCCTCTACCGGCTGCTCGGCAGCCCGCTGGGCCCCACCCTGCGCCGGCTCGCGCTGACCGGTTCGGGCGCGGCCCGGGTGAGCGCGGCGGCCGGGTGGATCTGCGCGCACTACAGCGAGCCGCTCACCGTCGAGTCGATCGCGGCGGTGGCGCACATGAGCGCGGCCACCCTGCACCGGCACTTCAAGACCGCGACCGGGATGAGCCCGTTGCGGTTCCAGAAGCACCTGCGGCTCCAGGAGGCGCGGCGGCTGCTGGTCGCCGGGGACACCACCGCGGCCGTGGTGGCCGAGACGGTCGGGTACGCGAGCGCGACGCAGTTCAACCGCGAGTACCGGCGTCACTACGGCCTGCCCCCCGCCCAGGACGCGGCCCGCCTGCGTGGCCGCCTCGCGAGTGCCGTGACCGGCTAGGGCGTCGCGTACGACCGGAAAACTGAAACGCACTGCAAAAATACAGTGGACTTCATCTTTGAAGTCCACTTAACTTCCTTCCATGACCGAAGGGCTCCGGGAACAGAAGAAGCGGCAGACGCGGCAGCGCATCCACGACGTGGCCCTCGGCCTGTTCGTGGAACGCGGATTCGACCACGTCACGATCGCGGAGGTCGCCGCCGCGTCGGAGGTGTCGGTGAACACCCTCTACAACTACTTCCAGGCCAAGGAGGACCTGGTCCTGGCCCCGCAGCGGACGGCCGAGCAGCGGCTCGCCGACATCGTCCGGGAGCGCGGCCCCGGCGAGTCCGCCGCCCGGGCCGTGCTGGCCCGCCTGCGCGACGAGGTGCGCCGTCGCGACCGCGCGCTGGGCCTGACCGACGGGTTCGGCCGGGTCTACGAGATGATGCGGGCCGCCCCCACGCTGACCGCCCGGCTGGAGGAGCTCGGCCGGCAGATGACCGCCGCCCTGGCGGCCGTGCTCGCCGAGGAGACCGGCACCGGCCCCGACGACCCGCTGCCCCGGGTGGTGGCCGCCCAGATCGGCCTGGCCCACGCGCTGGTCTTCACCGAGATCGGCCGGCGCACCGCGGCCGGGGAGACCCCGGGGACGATCGCCACGGAGGTGCTGCGCCTCCTGGACGTCATCGAGGACCTGCTCGGCGAGACCGTCCTCACCTGTGCCACCAGAAAGGACCGATGATGTTCAGGGTTCTGATCAGCGGAACGTTCGACGGGCTGAGCGACACCGATCGCTCCCGCCTGTCGTCCGGAGCCGACCTCCTGCCGGGCGGCTTCACCGAGGCGGGCACCTTCACCTGCGACTCCAGCCTCTCGTCGTTCACCTTCCGCTGCCAGGTGCCCCCGGAGGACGACGGCGACGATGACGAGCCGGCCGTCACCCGGCGGGCCGTGGCGGCGCTGCAGGCGCACGGGTACCCGTACCGGATCCTGCGGGTCGCGGTGACGGACATGCGCGACATCAAGGTCCGCCGGAAGGGCCACGCCCGGCCGGCCGCTCCCCGGTGATCTCGCCGCCGGGGCCGTTCACTCCCGTTTCCGCCGGTCCGCGACGGTGATCGCGAGCAGCGGGAGCATCCGCCCGGGGACGGAGCCCGACGGGGTCGCGCCGATCCGGACGGAGCCCATGGCCAGGTAGAACGGCTCGGCGTTCGGGTCGGCGTCGATGGTGAGGCGCTCGAAGCCGAGGTCCTCCGCCGTGGCGACGGCGTGCTCGAACAGGCGCCGGCCGACGCCCCGGCCGATCGCGTCCGGTTCGACGAAGAGCATGCCCAGGGACCCCTCCGGCGGGTCTCCCCCGAGCGTGGCGAACCCCAGGACGCGGCCGTCGTGTTCGGCCACCGTGGTCCGCAGCCGCGTGACCTCGGACTCCGCGACCGCCAGCTCGTCCCGGCAGGCCGCCATGAACTCCTCGTCGTACCCCCAGTGGGCCTTGGAGCGGATCGCCAGCTCGCTCAGCGCCCCGGCCTCGTCCGCCCGTGCCGCCCTGATCAGCATGAAGCCTGCCCTCTCTCGCTCGTCCGTCGCCGCCGGTCGCTCAGGACAGCCCGCGCAGCAGCAGGTCGAGCACGTCCTGCAGGTCCTGCTCGAACGACGGCCTGCTCCAGGCCTCGGCGTACGCCGGGTTGTGGAACGGGCTCGTCGCGTTGAGCAGCGCGCGGGCCGCCGTGCCCGCGTCCGCCACCCGGAAGACGCCCTCCTCGACGCCCGCGGCGATGATGCCGGTCAGGTCGGCGACGAGCTCGGAGACGTGCGCCTCCACCGCGCCGCTCGACTCGCCCACCAGCGCCACGTAGGTGGCGAACAGCTCCGGGTCGCGCAGGGCCCGATCCCGCTTCTGGTGTGCCAGCACCGTCAGCCACTCCCGCAGGAGCGGCGCGGCCGGCCGGCCGGACCCGGCGCGCACCTCCTCCAGCGGCTGCCGGACCCCGGACAGCCAGGCGCTCGTCACCGCCTCGCGCAGCGCGGTCTTGCTCGGGAAGTGCCGGTAGACCGCGGCGTGGCTGACGCCGAGCGCCCGTGCCACGTCGACGACGGTCGCCTTGGCGGGCCCGAACCGGCGCAGCGTCTCCTCGGCCGCGGCGATGATCCGCTCCGGGGTGAGTGCGTGGTCGGGCATGGTGGAAAACCCTAGCGTTCGCTGTCGAGCATCGCCATCTGCGTCGGGTGGTAACGGTCACCGGCCGCGGCACCGGCCGGCACGGCGCGCTCGATGCGCGCGAGGTCGTCGGCGGACAGCGTCACGTCCAGGGCGCCGAGGGCCTCGGCGAGCCGGTCGCGGCGGCGCGCGCCGACCAGCGCCACGATGTCGTCGCCCTGCGCGAGCACCCAGGCGACGGCGATCTGCGCCACCGACATCCCGCACTCCTCGGCGACCTCGCGCAGCCGCTCGACCAGGGCGAGATTGGCGTCGAGGTTCGCGCCGCCGTGACGCGGGCTGTGCGCGCGGAAGTCGTCCGCGGCCATCGGCCGTTCCTTGGACCAGTGCCCGCTGATCAGGCCCCGGGCCAGCACCCCGTACGCGGTGACGCCGATCCCCAGCTCCCGGCAGACGGGCAGGATCTCGGTCTCGATGCCGCGCGACAGCAGGGAGTACTCGATCTGCAGATCGGCGATCGGGTGCGTCGCCGCCGCGCGCCGGATGGTCTCCGCGCCCACCTCGGACAGCCCGATGTGGCGCACGTACCCGGCGGTGACCAGCTCGCCGATCGCGCCCACGGTCTCCTCGACGGGCACCGCCGGGTCGAGCCTGGCCGGCCGGTACACGTCGATGTGGTCGGTGCCCAGCCGCTTGAGCGAGTAGGCGACGAAGTTCTTCACCGCGACCGGGCGCGCGTCGTAGCCGATCCAGGCCCCGTCGGGCCCGCGCAGGCCGCCGAACTTGACGCTGATGGCGACCTTGTCCCGGTCGCCCGGCCGGGCCCGCAGCGCGTCCCGGATGAGCAGTTCGTTGGCGCCCATGCCGTAGAAGTCGCCGGTGTCGAGCAGGGTGACCCCGGCGTCGATCGCGGCGTGGATGGTCGCCACGCCCTCCGCCTCGTCCGCAGGTCCGTACAGATCGGACATGCCCATGCAGCCGAGGCCGATGGGCGCGCTGACGAGGCCGTTGCTTCCGAGTGTTCGTGTTGTCATGTCCCGACTGTATCGTTACGGATTACAGATTTCAAACTCTGTAACTAATAAATTCACTCGGCGGGGACGACCGCGGACGGGATCAGCCGAGAACCTTGATCTTCTTCATGGTGGGCTGGGAGATCACCCGCGCCACGCCCGGAATGCCGATGATCTTCTCGGTCTGGAACCTCTCGTAGGCGGCGTAGTCGGCGACCAGGACCCGCAGGTGGTAGTCGGGGGTGGCGAACAGGCGGCGGAACTCGACGACCTCCTCGTAGGCGGCGATGGTCCGCTCCAGCCCTTCCAGGGTCCTCAGGTCGCTCACGCTGACCTCGATCGAGACGATGACCTCCAGCCCGGCGCCGAGGACCCGGTGGTCGACGACGGCCCGGTAGCCGGTGATGACACCCGCCTCCTCCAGACGCCTCACCCGGCGCAGGCACGGGGGCGGGGTGAGCCCCACCCGTCTGGCCAGCTCGACGTTGGTCAACCGGCCGTCCTGACGAAGGTGGAACAAAATATCTCTGTCGATGGCATCCAATGTAACTTCATTGCTCATATGGCCATCATAGAGGTCGAATCGGAAACCATATGAGGTCATTCATGGCCTAGAATTACCCGTATCTCTCCCCCGTTCACCTGTGCATTCCCCCTCGGGACGGTTCCTGGCGGCGGGCCGGACACGAGAAGGGCGACGACATGACGAACCACGCCGCACGGGTCGAGAGCTGGCTCGACGAGCGGGCCGACGAGATGGCGCGTCTCCTCGAACGCCTGGTGGCCGTCGACTCCGAGAATCCCCCCGGGCGCGCGCTGGGCCGCTGCGCCCGGATCCTGAGCGAGGCGATGGGCCGTCTCGGCCTGTCCCCGGAGATCATCGGCATCGCCGACCCGTCCGGCCGCCTGGAGGACCCCTGCGTCGTCCGCGGCACGGCCGGCGCCGGCGACCCGCTGCTGTACCTCCACGGGCACTTCGACGTGGTGCCCGCCCAGAGCCGCGACCAGTTCACCCCGGTGCGCCGCGACGGGAGGATCACCGGCCGGGGTACGGCGGACATGAAGGGCGGCATCGTCGCCATGCTCTACGGCGCCGCCGCAGCCGGGGAGCTCGGCCTGGTCGGCACCGGCCGGATCGTCGTCCACCTGGTCTGCGACGAGGAGACCGGCAGCGTCCTGGGCGCCGGCCACCTGCGCGACGCCGGGCTCATCGACCCGGCCGCCCTGGCGATGGTCACCGCCGAGCCCAGCGGCGGCGTCGTCTGGAACGCCGCCCGCGGCGCCCTGTCCCTGCGCGTGGAGGTCCGGGGCCGCGAGGCCCACGTCGGGCAGGCCGACCGCGGGGTCAACGCCTTCGGGCACATGCTGCACGTCGCCCGCCCGGTCGAGCGCCACGCCGCCGAGACGGCCGGCCGGCACACCGTCCTCCCCATGAGCGCCGGGGACGCCCGGGGCAACATGCTCGTCGTCGGTGGCCTGTCCGGCAGCGGCTCCTCCTTCAACGTCGTCCCCGGCTCGGCCTTCTTCACCGTCGACGGCCGCTACGACCCCGAGGAGGACCTCCAGGCCGAGCTCAAGCGCCTGACCCGCATCGTCGAGGACGCCGCCAGCGAGATCGGCGCCGAGGTCTCCGTCCACGTCACCCAGCTGCAGCCCCCCGCCGCGACCCCGCGTGACCACCCCGCCGCGGTCGCGCTCGCGCGTGTCGTCGGCGACCTGCACGGCGCACCGGCCCGCTTCGAGACGTGCCCGGGCATCCTGGAGACCCGCTGGTACGCCCAGCTCGGCATCCCCGCCTTCGGCCACGGCCCCGGCCTGCTGGAGGTCTCCCACGGCCCCGGCGAGTACGTCGACGAGGCCGCCGTGCGCCGCTGCGCCGCCGTCTACGCCCTCTACGCAGGCGACATGCTGCCCTGACGGCCCGGGGTCAGGGCCGCGCGGGTCCGGCCGTGACGCGGCATCCGTGCCGGGAACAGGCGGTCCGTCACCCCTGCCGGGGACGGCACGGCGGGTGCGGTGGCGCGTTCACAGGTCGCCGCCCAGGGCGGCCGAGACCGCCAGGACGTCGGCGTAGTCGCGCAGGCGGACGATCCGCCCGTCGCGCACGGTCAGCACGACGATGTTGGGAAGCGCGAAGGCGCCGGTGGACGGGCTGGTCCCGATGGCCTCCTGCTCGACGACGATCGTCTCCGGATCGCCGGTGTCGTGGACGGCGAGGGTGCGGTAGCGCTCGTACGCCAGCGGGTAGGCCTTCCACCCCTCGGTCATCCAGGTCACGATCTCGTCCCGGCCCTCCAGCCGGGACGGCACGCCCGGGGGCGTGAACGGGAACTCGTGGACCGCGTCGGCCGCGTACAGACGGCTCATGTCGTCGGCCGACCGGGCGATGGAGGCCCGGCGGAAGCGCTCCAGGACCTCGCGCGCACCGGTTCCCCGCTCGTCGATGCCGGTTCGGTCGTGTTCCGACGGCGTCATCGGTGTCATCGGTGTCATCGGGCGGCCCTCCATGCTCTGATACGTCGTGCTCGGTGAGCCGTGCCGCTAAAGTGAGACACAGTCCGGTTAGATGGACACGGTAACGGACCATGTCCCCGGTCAGCAACGACGGGAGGTCGCGGTGACGGATCACGACGCGCGGCCGCACGCCGGGCGTCCGAGACGCGCGGACGCCCGGCGTAATCGCGAGCGCCTGCTCGAGCAGGCGCGGATCGCGTTCGCCGAGTCCGGCCCGGACGCCTCGCTGGACGAGATCGCCCGGCGGGCGGGGGTGGCCAGCGGGACGCTGTACCGGCACTTCCCCACCCGGCCGGACCTGGTGGAGGCGGTGCTCGGCGAGCGGATGGCCGAGCTGACCGGCCTCGGCCGCGAGCTGCTGACGGCCGGGGACGAGTTCGACGCCCTGTCCGCGTGGTTGCGTGCCGCGCTCCTGCACGCCCTGACCTATCGGGGCCTGCCTGCCGCGGTGATGAACGCGGCGCTCGACCGCGAGGACGACCCGGTGTCGGCCTGGCACGCGGAGCTGTTCGAGGTGGGGGCCGCGCTGCTCGCGCGGGCGCGACGGTCGGGCGCGGTCGCCGCCGACGCGGACGCGGCGGACGTGCTGAAGATGGTCGGCGCCATCGCCCTGGCCGCCCCGGGGACCCCGGACGGCCGGACGCAGGCCGAGCGCCTGCTCACCCTGCTGCTGAACGGGCTGCGTCACCGCGACGCCCCGGGATGACCGGCCGTCCCCCGCCTCGGCGCCCGGCCGGAGCCCCGGGACGAGGCCGACGGCGGGTGACGGAGCGCTCTCGCCTCAGCGGCCGGGGCAGGGACGAGGTCCAGGGCGGAGGCGGAGCGGTCCCGTCTCAGTGATCGGCCGGGGCCGGGACGAGGCCGTCGGCGACGAGGCCCGCGAGCACCGCCTCCCCCAGGGCGTGGACCGCGGACCTCGGCCGTACCATCACCGTGATCTCCTTGATCAGGCCGGCCTCGTCGAAGTGGAGCAGGTCCATGCCGTGGATCTGCCTGCCGCCCGCGACGGCGCGGAACAGCAGCACGGCCGACGGGGCCTCGGCGCCGTCGGCGGCGGTCTCGGCGACCCCCTCCAGGGACCCGACGTACCGGAAGTCCTCGAAGACGCGCAGCAGGACGCCGAACAGCCCCAGGACCGCGTCCCTCCCCTCGAAGGGGGTGAACGTCACCGGGCTGTGGAGACGGACGTCCCCGGTGAACAGCGCCTCCAGGGCGGAGAGATCGCGACGCTCGACGGCGGCCCGGAACCGGTCTGCCATGGCCATGGGACACTCCCTAGTCAAAGATGTGATTACTCATGTATGTGAGTATCATGGCGGGCGTTCGCGGAACAGAGGAAGGGGGCATCCGATGGCGTTACGGCACGCCGTGCTGGCGGCACTGCTGAACGAGGAGCTCAGCGGGTACCAGCTCGCCAAGGCCTTCGACGTCGGCGTGGCCAACTTCTGGCACGCCCTCCCCCAGCAGCTCTACGCCGAGCTGGCCAAGCTCGAACGGGAGGGGCTGGTCGCAGGCCGGGAGGTCGTCCAGGACACCCGTCCCAACAAGCGCCTGTTCACCGTCACCGAGGCCGGGCTCGCCGAGCTGACCCGGTTCGCGGCGACCGCCGACAAGCCGTCGTTCATCCGCGACGACCTCCTCGTCAAGGTCCAGGCCGCCGACCACCTCGACCCCGACGAGCTCGTCACGCGGCTCCTCGAACGGGCCGCCCTCGCCGACGCCAAGATCGAGCTCTTCGGCGGGCTCCTGAGGCGGATGCGCGGCGACCGGGACGAGGAGGACTTCCTGCGTCACGGCGACCACATCGGCCCCTACCTGACCTGCCTGCGCGGCCTGGCCTTCGAACAGGGCAACCGCGACTGGTGCCACCGGACCGCGGCCGTCCTGCGGGAGAGGCGGACCACCGATGTCCCACGATGACCACCCCCGCTACGTCGCCCTGGGCGACAGCCAGACCGAAGGGCTGGGCGACGGCGACGACACCGTCGGCCTGCGCGGGTGGGCCGACCGGCTCGCCGAGCACCTCGCCGCGAGCACCCCCGGCCTCCGGTACGCCAACCTCGCCGTACGCGGGCAGCTGGCCGCGCAGGTCCGCGCCGGGCAGCTCCCCGCCGCCCTGGCCCTGCGCCCCGACATCGCCACGGTCGTCGCCGGGGTCAACGACCTCCTGCGGCCCCGCTTCGACGCCGACGAGGTCGCCGCCCACCTGGAGGCGATGTTCGCCGCGCTCACCGCGCAGGGCGCCCGCGTGGCGACCGTCACCTTCCCCGACATCACCCGGATCATCCCGGTCGCCCGTCCCCTGTCCCCCCGCGTGACCGCCCTCAACGACCGCATCCGCGCCGCGGCCCGCCGTCACGGCGTCGCCGTCGCCGACGCCGCGCACCACCCGGCCGCCACCGACCCGCGGTTGTGGACCACGGACCGTCTGCACGCCGCCCCGCCGGGACACGAGCGGATCGCGGCGGCCATCGCGCACGCGCTCGACCTGCCCGGCAGCGACGACTCCTGGACCCGCCCCCTCCCACCGCCGGACAGCCGCCCCTCCCGATGGGACGTCACGACCCAGGAGATCCGCTGGGCCGTCACCTTCCTCGGGCCCTGGCTGGGCAGGCGCCTGCGGGGCCGTTCCTCCGGCGACGGCCGCTCGGCCAAACGCCCGCACCCGCTCCCCGTCCTGCCCGGCCAGGGCCTCGGCGACGACCGGATCGGCGCGCCCGGCACCGACGGCCCGCACCGGTTCTGACCGGGCCCGGCCCGGCCGGTCACGTGACCGCGCCGGGCGGTCCGTGACGGGTCATGACGGGTCATGACGGGCCGGAGGATCGCCTCCGCCACGGGCACCACCGGTGGCCGCCCGCGACGGGCCTCCGGGGATCCGCCGGTCAGGTCTCCCGTGGCGCGGCCGTTCGCCGGGCCGGGCCGGCGGGGGGCCCGATGTCCCCGCCGCGCCGCAGGGTGAGCGTCTCCTGCTCCAGGATCTCGGCGACCCGGCCGACGAAGTCCGTGAGCGTGCGCAGCTGCTCCTCGTCGTAGTCGTCGACGACCGCCGACACCCGGGCACCGAAACCGGCGAAGATCTGCCCCAGCTCCCGTTGCGCCACGCCGTCGTCCACCGGGTGCACGATCGTGCGGCGCCGGTCGGTCGCGTCCGGCTCGCGGCGTATCAGACCGGCCTTCTCCAGCCGGTTGAGCACCTGGGCGGTCGCGGCCGTCGACATGCCGGTGACCGCGGCGAGCCGCCCCGGGTTGGTGGGTCCCTGGCGCAACAGGATCTCGGCGCATTTGTAGTCGGTCACGTTGAGGCCCAGGCGTTCGGCGGCCGCCGTGTGGAACAGCACGATCGCCGTGCTGAACCGGCTGCCGAGCTGGCGCCCGAGGTCACGCTGCAGGGCCTCGCGCCGATCCGGGCCGTCCTGCTGGTTCACGTCTCCTCCAACGGACTTGACACGTCTGGGACCGCCCCAGTACAAATACCTAAACTTTTAAGCTAAATTCTTTAGTTAACTCAGTGTAACGGACTCCGCGACGAGATCCGCTCCGCCATGACGATTGTCCCCTCCGCGCCCACCCGGCCGGTGCCGCCCGTACCCCGACGGACCCCGTCCCCCTCTCGGCGGCACCGTCGGCGCTCCCGCCGCGGCAGGGCCGTGCGACATGGCCCGCGCCCTCCCGCACGCCGACCACCGAGACGACTCACACCCCAGCAGAACGGAGATCATCATGTTCACGGTCCTCATCGCCGGTGGCGGTATCGGCGGCCTGTGCCTGGCCCAGGGGCTGCACAAGGCCGGCGTGGACGTCACCGTGTTCGAGCGTGCCGCCTCACCCGACGCGTTCAAGGAGGGATACCGCATCCACCTCGACCCCGACGGCAGCCGTGCCCTGCACTCCTGCCTGCCCGCCGAACGGTTCGCACTGCTCGACGCGGCGTGCGGCCGCCCCCCGAGGGCGTTCGCCTGGCTCTCCGAGGGCCTCGACGAACTGCTGTCGCTCAACGTCGCCGCACCGGACGGACCGCCGGACCCGGTCGCCGTGCACCGCTCGATCAACCGGTTCACGCTGCGCCAGATCCTGCTCGACGGGCTCGGCGACCGCGTCCGGTTCGGCAAGGAACTGCTGCGCTACGAGACCGGTGCCGACGGCGCGGTCACCGCTCACTTCGCCGACGGCGACCGCGCCGTCGGATCCGTCCTCGTCGGCGCCGAGGGCACCCACTCCCGCGTACGGGCGCAACTGCTGCCGCACGGCGGCAGGGCCGACACCGGCGTCGCCGGGGTCGGCGGGCGCCTGCCGCTCACCCCCGCGACCCGTCACCTGCTCCCGTCCCAGCTGCGACGCGGGCCGGCCATGGTGCTCGCCCCGGGAGGAGTGAACATGTTCCTCGCCACGCACGAGACCGCGCCCGGCACGAACCTGCCCGCCCACATGCTGCCCACCGAGACCGGCGACTACCTGGTCTGGGGCCTGAGCGCCCGGCGCGAGGCGCTGCCGGCCGGGGGGATCGACCACCTCGGCCCCGAAGCGCTGCGGGAGCTCACGCTGGACCTCGTGCGCACCTGGCACCCCCACGTACGGCAGATCGTCGGGGAGTCGTCGCCCTCCTCGCTGTCGGCGTTCACGATCCGCACCGCGGTGCCGGTACGACCGTGGCCCGCCACCACCGTGACCGTGCTCGGCGACGCGATCCACAGCATGCCGCCCTCCCGGGGCATCGGCGCCAACACCGCCCTGAGGGACGCCGGCGTGCTGTGCGCCGCCCTGGTCGCCGCCCGCGACGCGGGCACCGTCGACGGGCGGGCCCTCACCGCGGCGATCGCCGGCTACGAGCGACGGATGCGCCGGTACGGGTTCGCCGCGGTGAAGGCGTCCAACAGGGCCCTGAGCCAGTCGGTGACGACCAACTCCGTGGCGTTCGCGACGTCCAGGGCGGCGATGCGGCTGATCAACAGGTTCCCGGCCGCCAGGGACCGGGTGTTCCGCTGACCGGGGCCACCACCCGCCGCCACCGAGCGCCCCCGGTCACGGCCGGGCGCCGCCGGACGTCAGCCGGCCGCCTGGAAGGCGCGGCCCGCCGCGGTGGCTGCGCCGTTGCTCCGGAACAGGCCGCTGTTGGGCTCGGTGTCGGAGGAGGGCAGGCCGAACCAGGCGTAGCGCTGCACGTACGGCAGCGAGGCCAGCATCTTGGTGGAGGCGGTGACGAACGCGGCCTGCTGGGCGTCGGTGGGGAAGCGGACGCCGTTGGAGAAGTCGATCAGGGCGAACTCGGTGAGCCAGATCGGCTTGCGGTAGCGCTCGTACACGGCCTGGATGTAGGACCTGAGCTGCCCGACCGCGGCCTCGGTGCGGAAGTCGCCGCCGTACCAGTGCAGGGTGATGAAGTCGACGCGGTACCCCTTCTGGGACGCCCCGGTCATGAACCGGTCCAGCCAGCCGCCCGGGGTGTCACCGCCGTAGGCGACGGCGGGGCTGCCGATCTTCTGGCCGGTCGCGGTCAGCCTCGGCCACAGCGACAGCGCCTTCTCCACGCTCATGTTGGACTGCTCGGCCAGGTCCGGCTCGTTGAAGCCGAGCAGGTACGGGCCCGCGGCCTTCGCCTGGGCCAGGTTCTCGTCGGTGACGCTCGCGGCCCCCCAGATCATCGGGACGAACTCCGCCGACCTGGGGGTGGTGACACCGTTGTGGTGCGGGGCCCACGTGTAGTACCAGCTCGCACCGGAGGCGGCCAGGGCCGCGCTGACACCGGGCGCCTGCCACACGCCCACCCCCTTCTTGGCGGAGGTCTCCACGGGGACCTCCGGGACCGGGGTGGCCGGGGTGCTCGGGCCGGAGGTCGGCGTCCTGGTCGGGGTCGTGCTCGGCCTGGGGGCGGCCGAGGTGGTCGGGGTGGCGCTCGGGCCGGAGGTCGGGGTCCTGCTCGGGGTGGAGCTCGGCTTGGGGACGGTCGAGGTGGTCGGGGTGGCGCTCGGCGCGGGAGCGGCCGTCCCCTTGCCGAAGACCTGGAACTCCCAGAGCGAGACGCCGTACCGGCTGGACCGCTCGGTGGCGTGGAGCCGCACGTAACGGCCGGTGGCCGAGACGTCGAGGGTCTGCACGCCGCCCTTGCCCGCGGTCGTGCGGTGGACCGTCCTCCACCGCCCGCCGCCGTCGGAGGTCTGGATCCGGAACGCGGTGGCGTAGGCGTGCTCCCAGTTCAGCACGATCTTCTTGATCGCGGTGGGCCTGCCCAGGTCCACCTGCAGCCACTGGGGGTCGTCGAACCTGCTGGACCAGCGGGTGTCGTTCCTGCCGTCGACCGCCGCGGCCGGGGACAGGTCGCCCCGCTCGGACGAGGAGGCCAGGGCGGCGCGGCCCTGCGACACGGGGGTCTCGGCCGCGCCGGCCGGCAGGGCGCCCCCGGTCACGGAGGCGCCCAGGACGGCGGCGAGGACACCGGCGAGCGCGGTGCGGCGCATCCGCCGGCCGGTTCCGCGGCCCGCGGCGGTACTGCGCTGAACGGTCATGCTCATACGGATGAAGGTCCTTCGTACGGGAGTCGGTGGTCGGACATCTCTGCGTATCTGACTGCCTCGGGCACGCTCCCCCCGGCCTGATCCGGTGGCCGGGCGGGTGCGCCCCCGTACAGGAGACGGGTGCGCGGCACGGGGACAACGGAAACCTGGAAACGGGATCCGGGGACGCGGGGACGCGGGACCTCGGGGACATGAGATCGGGGACATGAGATCCCGCAGGGCCGCGCGTTCCCGACGCCGGGCGCGGGACCCGGACGCGCACGCCGCCGTCCCCGTCGCGCCACGGCGGCACGGGAGTGCCTCGTCCACGCGGCGCGGGATGGTTCGCCTCGCGAATCATCCGGTTCCCGGACTGTTACCCTGACCCGGTGGACAAGCATGATGACGGGCGGTTCGGGATCGTGTCCGCGCTGGTACGGTCCACGTTCCTGGTGAACGCCGTGTACGCCGAGTCGGGCCGGGAGTACGGCCTCACCCCCCAGCAGGGGCAGCTGCTGTGCGTGCTGATGGCGCAGCCGTACGGCATGGGCGAGCTCGGCACGATGCTGAGGCTGGCCAAGTCCAGCCTCACCGGCCTGGTGGACCGCACCGAGCGCAACGGCCTGGTCCGGCGCGAGACGGACCCGCGGGACACGCGTGCGGTGCGGGTCGCGCTCACCCCCAGGGGCGGCAGGCTCGCGCGGGAGTTCTACACCGAGACCTGCCGGAGGATCGAGACGCTGTCGGAAGGACTCCAGGACGCCGAGCGCGACACGCTCGCCGCCCTGCTCGGCCGCGTCGTGCTGGACAACAAGGTCCCGATGATCTTCCTGGAGCCGGACGAGGGGGCCCGGAGCACCCCCGAGAACTGAGCGCGCGACACCGCGCCCCGCAGAAGAGGTTGAAGTTCGCACTACGAACTAATATTGTTCGTAGTACGAACTAAACCTCTTTCCTTCAGGAGTGGGCACAATGAGTCGTACGGTCGCGATCATCGGCGGAGGGTACGGGGGGTCGGCGCTCGCCAAGGCGCTGGACCCCGAGGCCGACGTCGTCCTCATCGACCCCCGGGACGCGTTCGTCAACTCGGCCGGATCGCTGCGGGCGCTGACCCGGCCGGACTGGGCGGGCAACCTGTTCTTCCCCTACGACCGGTGGCTGACGCGGGGCACGCTGATCCGCGAACGCGCGGCCTCGGTCGATCCCGGCGGCGTCACCCTCGCGTCGGGCCAGCGGGTCGCGGCCGACCACCTGGTCCTGGCGACCGGTTCCGGCTACGCCTATCCGGCCAAGCCCGAGGCCGACTCCGCCGACGAGATCCTGGCCGACCTCCGCCGGACCCACGGGGAGCTGGCCAAGGCCGAGCGGGTGCTGATCCTCGGCGCCGGACCGGTCGGCCTGGAACTGGCCGGGGAGATCAGGGAGGTCTGGCCGCACAAGCGGGTGACCGTCGTCGACCCGGCCGAGGGGCTCCTGCCCGGCTTCCGGCCGGAGCTGCGCCAGGACCTGCACCGCCGTCTCGGCGACCTGGACATCGACGTGCACCTGGGCACCGGCCTGGTCGCACCGCCGCCGGTCGAGCCCGGCCGGGCCGGGACCTTCACCGTCGCCACCAACGGCGGACAGGAGATCACCGCCGACATCTGGTTCCGCGCCCACGGCATGCGCGTCAACAGCGACTACCTCGCCGACGACCGGCTCACGCCCCGCACCGCCCGGGGACAGGTCCCCGTCACCGAGAGCCTGACCGTGCGCGGGTACGACCACGTCCACGCGATCGGTGACATCACCGACGTCGCCGAGGCCAAGATGGCCGGGTACGCGATGCAGCACGCCGAGGTGGTGGCGCGGAACATCACCGCCCGGCTGCGCGGCGAGCGGCCCACGGCCACCTACCGGCCCCTGTCCCACCCCATGATCCTGCTCCCGCTCGGATCGCGTGACGGGGTCGGGCAGCTGCCCACCCCCGACGGCCCGGCCGTCGTGCCGGTCGAGACGGTCGTCCGGTACAAGGGCGCCGACCTGTTCACCGGCCGCTTCACCGAGCAGTTCGGCACCGCCTGAGGGCACCCCCGAGGTCACCGCTCGAAGTCACCGCTCGAAGTCACCGCTCGAAGGCCCCCCGCACGCCCCCGGCGGGGCACCGTCACGAAGGTCCCCGTGGAGGGACCGTGCATCGACACAAACCCCCCTCGAACGAAAGGCAGGACCGTGTCCCTACCAGACGTCGTCTTCGGTTTCGGCGCGCACACCGGGATCGACGACGTGCCGGAGCTGCTGCGCACGGCCCGGCAGGCCGACCGCGACGGGCTCGACGTCCTGTCGCTGTCGGACCATCCCTACCTCGGCACGCGCCTGGACGCCTACGCCTCCATCGGGTTCGTCCTGGGGCACACCCGGCGCATCTCGGCCTTCGCCAACGTCACCAACCTGCCGACCCGGCCCGCCGCCATGCTCGCGCGGACGGTGACCTCGCTGTCGGCGCTGTCGGGCGGCCGCGTCGTGCTCGGCATGGGCGCGGGCGGGCTGTGGGACCGGATCTCCGACATGGGGGTGCCGAGGCTGTCCCCGGGCGATGCCGTGGACGCCTTCGAGGAGGCGATCACGCTGGTCAGGCTGCTGTCGGGGGGTGGCCCACCGGTCACCCACCGGGGCCGCCACTACCGGGTGGACCGGATCGAACCGGCCCCGGTGGCCGCGCCTCCCGTGTGGACCGGGTCGGTCGGCCCGAGGTCCCTGGCCGCCACCGGCCGGGTGGCCGACGGCTGGATCCCCGGCCACGCGGCGGACTGGCTCAGCGAGCGGTACCGGACGTCGCGGCCGGTCATCGACGAGGCGGCGACGGCCGTTGGCCGCGATCCCCGGGAGATCCGCACGGTCTTCAACTTCCCCGGACGCGTGACCGACCGGCCGTTGCCCGCCACCCGTGACCGCGACGGCCGCTGGATCGGCGGCTCCGTCGACCAGTGGGTCGAGGAGCTGACCGGGGCCGTCCTGGAGCACGGCGCGTCGGGCTTCGTCCTCTTCTCCGCCGACCACGGCTCGCCGGACGCCGTCCTGCTCGGCCGCTGGGGCGGGGAGATCGCCCCGGCCGTACGCGAGGCGGTCGCGGCGGAGAAGGGCTGACCGCGCCCGGCACGACCACACCGCCGCCCGAGGGCGGGCAGGGTGGCGGGCGTGTCAGTTCAGCAGTTCGCGGGCCAGCGCCTCGCTCCACCACCGCTCGACCCGGTCGGGTGGCCAGCCGCGTTCGACGGTGAGCGTGACGTAGACGTCGATGTTGCACAGGGCCGCGTAGACGTCGACGGCGGAGCGCACGTCCAGGCCGCGGCGCAGCACGCCCTGCGGCCAGGACGAGAACACCAGCACGCGGGTCTCGTCGCCCCGTCTGCGGCCGTCGTGGTAGGCCGCCGCCAGCTCGGGCTCGGTACGGGCCGCCTCGCGTACCAGCGCGATCACGTCGCCCGCGCGCTCGAACAGCCGCCGGTCGTAGGCGGCCATCGCCGCGAGCTGGCGCCCGGGGTCCTTCGCGAAGGCCTCCAGCTCCTCCAGCATCCGTGGCACGTCGGCCGACAGGTCGGCCGCGTCGGCCAGGGCCCTGGTCAGCCCCGCCTTGTTGCCGTACGCGGCGTAGACCGTCGGCACGGAGACCCCCGCCTCCTGGGCGACCTCCCGTACGGTCGTCGCCGCCCACCCCTGCGCGACGAACAGCCGGTGGGCGGCGCGGGCGATCTCCGCCCGGGTCTCCCGCGCCTGCGTCGCCCGGCGCAACGACTCGTAGCGGCGCCGGTCCTGCTCTGCACTCACCGCTCCCCCAATCGCTTTACGGTCCTTATAATGAATATATGTCACGTCAATCATTCGGAGGGGCCACCATGGGCTTCTCCCGGATCACCGGCATCGCCGCCCTCGGCTTCGCCTCCGTGATCGTCCTTGCCAACGCCATCATCGTGCCCGCGGGCCTGCCGCTCACCGGCGCCGACGTCGGTGAGGTCAGCGCGTTCTTCGGCACCGGGAGCGATGTCGTCGCCGTCTCGTCCGCGCTCACGCCCGCGGCCTGGCTGCTGGCCACGTTGTTCGGCGCGGGCGCGGTCTCGGCCCTGCGGCGCTCCGAACGCGACCGGGGCGAGGCGTGGTCGCTGCTCGGGTTCACCGGCCTGGCCCTGCAGAACGCCACCTTCGCCGCGGTCATCGCGACCCGCCTCGCGCTCGCCTCGACCGGCGCGCCCGGCGACACCGCGACCGGTGCCCTCTGGGCCCTGCACGACGCGCTGTTCACCCTCAACGGCACCTTCCTGGCACTCGCCCTCATCGGCCTGTCCGTCGCCGGGCGGCGCGCCGGTCTCATCCGTCCCTGGCACGGCGCCCTGGGGCTGACGTCGGCCGCGCTGCTGTTCACCTCGGCCACCCTGGCACCCCTGATCGTCGACCAGGCCGGCCCGCTCGGCCTCCTGGGTCTGTCCGGCTGGCTGTTGTGGGTCGTCTGGATCGTCGCGTACGGCGTCGCCCTGATCCGCCTGTCCCCGTCGTCGTCCTCGCCCTCGTCGTCCTCGTCCCCGGATCCCGTGACCGCGTGACCGCGTGAGCCTGTGATGGCGCGGTGACCCGGGCCGGATGCCGGTGGGTCCCGGGTCACCACCCTGCGGAGGAGAACACGGGAACCGATCCTGGCCCTGCGGGGGCCCGTCTCGGCGCGGCCTGTCTCGGCGTGCCCCGATCGGGCACGCTGATGCCCGCGGGCGCTCACCGGCGCCGGCTCGGTGAGCGCGGTGAGCATGGCCAGCACGGTGAACATGGCGAGCACGGTGGACGGTCGCCGGGTTCACCGTGTCACCGCGAGTCCCGGCTGTGTCACCGGGATCCGTCACCGAAACTCACCAGGAAACGCGAAAAAGGGGACTTCATGCGTCATCGACTGCTGGGCCGGACCGGGTTGCGGGTGTCCGAGGTGTTCTTCGGCGCGATGTCCTTCTGCGAACGCGTGGACGCCTCGCGGGAGCACCGTGCCATGCTCGACGTCTACGCCGACGCCGGAGGCAACGTCATCGACACGGCGTCGGCGTACGGGGAGAGCGAGAGCGTCCTCGGCGAGCTCCTGGAGGGGCGCCGCGATCGTTTCGTCGTCTGCACCAAGTACACGCTCTCCCGCGACCAGGACGATCCGAACGCGGCGGGCAACCACCGCAAGAACCTCGCCCTGTCGCTGGAGAGCAGCCTGCGGCGGCTGCGTACCGACTACATCGACCTGTACTGGGTGCACCTGTGGGACCGGCACACCCCGGTGGAGGAGACGATGCGGGCGCTGGACGACGCGGTCCGCGCCGGGAAGATCCTGTACGTGGGCATCTCCGACGCCCCGGCCTGGCTGGTCAGCCGCGCCAACACCCTGGCGGAGTGGCGGGACTGGACACCGTTCGCCGGCCTGCAGGTGCCCTACAACCTGCTCAGGCGCGACGCCGAGCGGGAGCTGCTGCCGATGGCGGAGGCGTTCGGGATGAGCGTGGCCGCCTGGGGGCCGCTCGCGGGCGGCGTGCTGTCCGGGAAGTTCACCGCGCCCGGCGGCGTCGAGGCCCCCACCCGGATCGACCCGGCGACCCTCACCGACCGCGACCACGCGGCCGCGCGCGCCGTACGGGAGGTCGCGGACGAGCTGGGGGTCGGTGCGGCCCAGGTGGCGATCGCCTGGACCCGCGCCCGGTACGACATCGTCCACCCGATCGTCGGCGCCAGGGACGCCGGGCAGCTCGCCGAGAACCTGGGGTCGGTCGACGTCGTCCTGCCCGAGGAGGCGATCCGGCGGCTGGAGGCGGCGACGGAGTTCGAGCTCGGCTTCCCCGGCGACTTCATCGCCGAGTGCGAGGCGAACCCGTGGGTGTTCGGCAAGGCCGCGGTCACCGGGAGGTCCCGCAGGCCCTGATCCGCGCCTCACCACGGGCGCTTTCGACCGTGTCCCGCGCGTGTCCCGCCCGTGTCCCCGCGCCTCATCCCTGTCGCAGCCGGTCGCGGAGGGTACGCGCGACCTGCGCCATGAGCGCCTCGGCCCCGGGCTGGTCGACGGCCGGTACGCGCGACTCGGTGAGGACCGCCACCCCGAAGACCTGACCGTCGGCGTGCTCGACCACGCCGACCTCGTGGCGCAGGTTGAGGAGCGTGCCGGTCTTGGAGGACCATCGCGTGGCGTCGGAGGTGAAGTCGGGTGCCAGCCGGTGCCGTATGAGGTTGTCGGCCATGAGGCCCCGCACCCGTCCGGCCGTGCCGGGGTCGATCGCGGACGGGGTCCACAGGGCCCGCAGCAGGTCGGCGAACGCGCGCGCGGACCCGGAGTTCGCGCGCGTGACGTCCAGCTGCGGGATCCGGTGCCCGCGCCCCGCCGTCGCCGCCTCGATGGCCAGGATGTGGGCGAGGTGCGCGTCGGCCGGGTCGAGGCGTTCGGCCGGGGTCTCGCTGAGCTCCCGGATGGTGTGGCGGACCGTGATGCCGCGCAGCCCCAGCCGGTGCAGCTCCGCCGCGACCCCGGCGGGCGGGGTGAGGGCGAACAGCGCGTCCGTCGCCGTGTTGTCGCTGACGGCGACGCTGAGGTAGAGCAGGTCGTCCACGGCGATCCTGGCCGGGTGCCGGAACCTGCTCAGCCCGGTCGGCCCCGGGGTGGTGACCGGTCCCGGCTCCACGAGGATCTCCGCGGAGCCGTCCAGCTCACCCCTGCGGACGCGCTCCAGCGTCGCGATGGCCAGCGGGACCTTGACCAGGGAGGCGATCGGGAACTCCAGGTCCGGCTCGATGCCGATCTCGTCGCCGGTGCGCAGGTCCCGGACCAGGAACGACCCGCGCAGTCCCGCGTCGTCGAGCATCCGGTGGAGCTCGCGGGTCAGTCTCTCGGCGATGACGGCGCCCCTTCCTCCCGGTCGTCGTCGTCCGCGCCGAGGCAGCGGGCGATCGCGTCCCGGAGACGGGTCCGGACGCGCTCGGCGTCGTCCCCGGCCGCCGCGGACACCTCGAAGCCGCGGACCGGCCGGATCTCCCCGGCCGGGCGCCAGTGCAGCCCCAGCTCCCCGGCCTGCTTGGCCGAGCACAGCAGCAGGTCCGCCGAGCCGAGGACCTCCGCCACCGCGGCGGTGAGCGTGGCCGCGACGCCGACCTGCGCGGGCTGGAGACCGACGGCGTCACGGACGCGGAACAGGGGGTCGCGGATGTGGGGGACGTCGTCCTCGGGCTGGATCCAGATCCGGCTCCTGCGCGACGACCGGTCGGCGCGGCCGGCCCGGAGGGTCTCGACGTAGACCGTCCCGGGCAGGAGGCCGGTGGCACCGGCCAGGCCGAGCCGTACCGACCAGACGGCGTCGCCCTGCGGCGCGGCCGTGAGGGCGGCGCGGACCAGGCGGGAGCGGACGAGTTCCGCCCGGTCGGCCGGGGCCGCGGTCTGGAAGTCGAGGCGGATGCCGTTCCGGCGCGCCTCGGCGTCGAGCCGTGCGAGGTCGCGCACCGCGCAGATGTCCGGAACGGCGAAGCGCAGGGGGTTGAGCCTGGCGCGTTCGGCCTCGTACTCCATGTCGTCCGCCAGGCGGACGAGACGCCTCGCCGACGGCAGCATGTCGCGTCCGAACGGGGTCAGCCGCGCCCCGCGCGACGACCGGTCGAACAACCGCTCCCCGAGGTGTCTCTCCAGGCCGGCGATCCGTCGGCTGGCGACGGACTGCGGCACGCGGGTGGCCGCCGCGCCCTCGGTGAAGCTCCCCCGCTCGCTCACGTTGACGAACGCTCTCCACGCTCCGAGGACATCCACCGGCGGAGTCTATGTCAAAAGAGCATGGAAGGCCCTGTTTCCGTCTTTGACGGCATCGAAGGGCGGCGCGAGACTTTCGGTCGGTGCCACGCCCGCTGCCTGGGCGGCACCGGTACGGCGACGCCCGCCCATCCGCGCCGGGCGCCGCACCCTCTCCCATCCGATGACGACAGCAGGGGAACCGATATGCGACACCTCACCTCCCGCTCCCGCCGCCTGACGGCGCTGCACGCGAGCACCCTGACCCTCCCCCTCCTGGTGGGAGGCGTGCTCGGCGGTGGTACGGCCTCGGCCGCGCCCGTACCGGCGGTGGCGACGGCGGTGGTCCAGGAGGCGCCGGGCGAGGCCGGGGTCAGGAGGGAACTGCGCGCGCTGGAGGCGTCCTTCAAGGGCCGCATCGGCGCGTACGCCGTCGACACCGCGACCGGGAGGACGATCTCCTACCGGTCGGGCGAGCGTTTCCCGATGCTGTCCACCTTCAAGGCGGTCGCCGCCGCGGCCGTGCTGCACAAGGCCCGCACCTCCGACCCGGGCCTGATGGACAGGGTCGTGCGCTGGACGGCCGCCGAGGTGAAGGAGCACTCCCCGATCACCTCCGAGCACGTGGACGACGGGATGACCGTGGTGGCGCTGTGCGACGCCGCCATCACCCACAGCGACAACACCGCGGGCAACATGCTGCTCAAGCAGATCGGCGGCCCCGCCGGCCTGACCCGGTACTTCCGCACGCTGAAGGACCCGATCTCCCGGCTGGACCGGTGGGAGACCGAGCTCAACGACTGGAGCCCCAAGGAGAGGCGTGACACCACGACGCCCGCGTCCATGGGACGTGACCTGCGCGCGCTCACGGCCGGGAAGGCCCTCACCGCCAAGGACCGGGAGCGGCTGAACGGCTGGCTGATCGCCAACACGACCGGTGACGCCCGCATCCGCGCGGGCCTGCCGAAGACGTGGAAGATCGGCGACAAGACCGGCACGAGCTCGTCGTACGGGGCCGGGAACGACATCGCGGTCATCTGGCCCCGCGGATCGGCCGCGCCCGTCATCATGGCGGTCTACACCAACCGCAGGGCCGCGGACGGTGTCGCCGACAGCACGGTGATCGCGCGGACCGCGACCGTCCTGGCCCGCGGCCTCGGCAGGCTCTGACCCCGTGGGTGACGTGGGGACGCCGCGTGGCGTGCCCCCGTCCCGCGGACAGGTGTGTCGCACAGACAGGCGTATCCGGACAAGCGCATACG
>NZ_JBVJIA010000018.1:88357-133942 GCF_055586505.1 Streptosporangium sp. NPDC050148
CGTTAGCGCGGGTAGGCCACGGAGATAAATCTGGCGAGAGGATGCGGGGTAGGGCGTGTTCCTTTTCCCCCTGGGGGGGGGGGGGGCAACTCGGGTGGTTTCCCCCACGTCACGCGGACAGGTGCGTCGCACGGACAGGCGTATACGGACAGGCGCATACGGACAGGCGTATGACACGGGACGGGCGGTTCGCCGGGACGGGACGTCACCCGGGACGGGCAGGTCGCCGGGTGACGTGTCGCCCGGCGACGTACCCGGTCGAGACCGTGGACGGATGTGCCCGCCTGCCCGGTGTTCCTACCGTGATCCGCATGACCGGACACCGATCCCCCGCTCCGGGGTTACCGATGACCGCCCTGATCGGGCTGGCCCTGCTGGCCGCTCCCCGCGTGGTGCTGCACGACCTCGACGTGATCCAGGAGGGGACGTTCGTCAACGCCCTCTTCGTCTTCGTCCCGCCGATCGTGTGGATCGCCGTCGTCCTGGTCAGGCGGGTACCGTCCCCGTTCATGACGCTCCTGGCCGTCGGCGCCCTCTACGGGGTGTTCCTCGCGCTGGGACACCAGTTGCTCTGGGACGTCGCCTGGGGCGACGACCCGCCCTCGCTCGGCGGCACCCTGAGCGAGCTCGCGCCGGACACGGAAGCGGTGATCATAAGGGGGTTCTCGGCCGTCGGCAGCGTGGTCACCGGCGTGGTGGTCGGGGCGGTCTGCGGGCTGGTCGCCTGGGCGGCCGGCAGGGTCCTGCGGCGGACGCACGCCTGAGGGTCCGGCCGGACGGGTGTCACGGCCGGGTGTCACGGCCGGGTGTCACGGCCGGGTGTCACGGCCGGGTGTCACGGCCGGGTGTCACGGCCGGGTGTCACGGCCGGGTGTCACGGGTGGCGGGTCGGCGGCGTCACCCTCGCGACGGATCGCCCGGCCGCCGGGACCGTCCGGAGACCTCCGGACCGTCCACAGGCCCGGGACCGTCCGGAGACCCGCGATCGCGTCGGCGGGCAGGTGGGACGAGGTGGGAGGCCGCCCCCGGCTCTCCGGGACGAACGCCCGGATACGTTGTGCCGTCCGTCCGTCCGTGCCGGTCGCCCGCGTCGGTCGGTTGTGCCGGTCGGTTGTGCCGGTCGCGCGCAGGCGTGATGTGGGCCCTGCGACCGAGGCCTCCTCCCTCTCGGGAACGAGAGAGAAATGGCCGCCGTCCCGAAGCGCCGGTCCCGCTCCCACGGCGACCATGGCCACATGCCCGGCTCCCCGACACTCCCCCAGACCTCCGTCTCGCCGACGAAGCGGATCTCCGCGCTCGACGCGCTACGCGGCTTCGCGCTGTGCGGGATCATCTTCATCAACATCCCCCAGACCATGGGGATGTTCGCCTATGCCGGCCAGTTGCCCGAGCCGCTGCGCGTGTTCTTCCTGGGCCGCTTCTATCCCATCTTCTATCTGCTGTTCGGGGTGGGGTTCGGCATCTTCCTGCGCTCCGCCGCCAAGCGTTCGTACAGGCCCAGACTGCTCCTGCTGAGACGGTTCCTCGCCCTGGCCGTGCTGGGCACCGTCCTGCACCTGCTGCAGCCCGGTGAGGTGCTGCTGCCGTTCGCCGTCACCGGCCTGCTCGTCCTGCTGCCTCTCAGCTATCTCCCCCGGCGTGCGCTGCTCGCCGTGGCGCTGGTCCTGATCCTTGCGGGGGTCCTCGCCGGAGTGGGCGGCCTGGGCCTGCTGCCGGGTCTGTTCGCGCTCGGCTTCGCACTGGCCGAGATGAGGGTGCCCGAGGCCCTCGACGACCATCCCGGCCGCCTGGCCGTCCTGGGCGTGGTGGCGCTGGCCGTGTGCGCGCTGACGTTCTGGATCATCACCCTGCCACCGCCCGACCCGGCGCAGATCCGGCTCGGGATGACCCTGTCACTGGCGACCGCGTGCTGCTATGTCGCCGGTTTCCTTCTCCTGCTCCGTACGCCGGTGGGCCCGGCGCTGTCCTGGGTGCTCGCTCCGATGGGCAGGATGGCTCTGACCAACTACTTCGGCGCCGCCCTGCTGTTCGTTCCCATCGGCACGGCCATCGGCCTGCCCGGCTCCAAGCGGTGGACGGCCGCGCTGCTTCTCGGTGTCGGCATACTGCTCGCCCAGGCCGTGGTGAGTAATCTGTGGTTGCGAAGGTTCGGCTATGGCCCGCTGGAGTGGGCCTGGCGGTGCGTGACGTACTGGCGGTTGCTGCCGATCGGTGGTGCCGCGAACGCCGGAGAGGCTCGCGGAACGGCATGAGCGCGTGGAGCAGGGGAATGGCGCGGCTTGGTGTCCGCACGCCCCAGGGGCGCGACACGCTGGCCGCCGCCGTCCTCATCGCTCTCAGCTCGGCCCGGTTGCTGCCCGCCGTCCACGGTGACCGGCTGGCCGGGTTGCCCGCCTGGGCCGTGGGCATCGGCTTCCTCCTGGCCACCGCCGACCTGGCCGCCATCGCCGTGCGACGTCGCCGCCCGGTCCTCGCGCTCGCCACGGCCACCGTGATCCCGCTGGTGGGCGTCCTGCTGCCCACCCGTCCCGCCTTCATCGGCATCGGCATCGTGGTCTGCTCCTACACCGTGGCCAGCCGCCTCCCCCTGGCCAGGGCGCCCATCGTGATCGCCGTCTGCGCGGCCGTCCACACCCTCGGTGCCCTGCTCGGCACGGCCGCGGGAGGAGACCACGGCGGCCTGCTCACGTTCTGGGGCGTGCTTCCGGGTGACATCCCCGGCATGGTGGCCGCGGCCGCGGCGGCGTACCTGCTCCCCGCCACCGCGGGCTTCTACGTCCAGGCCACCCGGGCCGCTGCCGCCAGGGCGTCCGCGCGCATCGCCCACGAGCGCGAGGAACGGGCCAGGGCGGCCGTGGCCGAGGAGCGGGCCAGGATCGCCAGGGAACTGCACGACATCGCCGCCCATGACCTGTCCGCGATCGTCGTCCAGGCGGGCGCCGCGGACCGCCTCCTCGACCGCGACCCCGCGGCGGTGAGGGCGACGCTGCGCGCGATCAGATCCCAGGGCCGCGACACCCTCGCCGCGCTGCGAGCCCTGGTCGGCCTCATGCGAGAGACCGACCCCGACTCGGTCGACGGCCGGGCGCCCGCACTGGCCCGCCTGGAGGAGACCGTCCGGCGCTCTCGGGCCACCGGCATGGACGTCGAGGTCCGCGCCTCGGGCCGGCCACGCCCGTTGCCCGTCACCACCGACCTCGCCGTCTCCCGCCTCGTGCGCGAGGCGCTGACCAACGCCCGCCGCCACGCCCCCGGCTCCGCGGTCAGCGTGACGACGACGTTCGACGACACGGGCTTCGCGGTGACGGTGCGCAACACCAGGCCCGCCCGCAGGCCCACGCCCCCGGCCACCGACTGCGGTTACGGGCTGCTCGGTATGCGCGAGCGCGTCAGTCACGCGGGCGGGGAGCTCACCGTCGGCCCGCAACCCGACGGCGGCTGGCTCGTCAGCGCCTCCTTCCCCGCGGAGCACCCATGACCGTCCTTCCCGTGAGCCGCCCATGGTCCTCTGTCGCGAGGATCGCCCATGACCGTCTTCCCACGCGGTCGTCCATGACCGTCTTTCCCGAGGGCCGCCCATGACCGTCCCCCCAGGCGGTCGCCCATGACCGTCACCATCCTCATCGCCGACGACCAGGCCGTGGTCCGGGCCGGTTTCCGCACCATCCTGGAGTCGGAACCCGACCTCCGGATCATCGGAGAGGCGTGCGACGGCCAGGAGGCGGTCCGACTCGCCAGGCACGTCCGGCCCGACCTGGTCCTGATGGACGTGCGCATGCCCGTCCTCGACGGCATCGCCGCGACCGAGCAGCGGGCCGGGCCGGGCGTGAAGAACCCGATCTCCGTCCTCGTCGTGACGACGTTCGACCTCGACGAGTACGTCTTCGCCGCCCTGCGCGGCGGCGCGCACGGTTTCATCCTGAAGGACGTCGAGCCCGACCAGCTGGTGGAGGCGGTCCGGGTGGTCGCCTCGGGGCAGGGTCTGGTGGCGCCCGGCGTCACCCGGCGCCTCATCGCCGAGTTCGCCCGTACCTCGAAGCGTCCGCGCTCCTCGGAGCCGCAGCCCGCCCTGACGGGCCGGGAGCGCGACACCCTCGTGCTCATCGCCCGGGGCCTGTCCAACGTGGAGATCGCCCAGGCCCTGACGGTGAGCATCTCCACGGTCAAGACCCACGTGGCCAACCTCCTGGCCAAGCTCGGCTGCCGGGACCGCGTCCAGGTGATCATCTACGCCTACGAACACGGGGTCGTCGAACCAGGCGTGTGATCCGCCGTCCCCACGGGTGACCTCAGGGGTGTTTCCCGCTCAGGCGGGTGACCTCACGGGCACCTCCTGCTCAGGTGAGTGACCTCAGGGGTGTTTCCCGATCAGGCAGCAGTCCCCGCAGACCCCGCCGTCCGGAAGGCGGTAGTACAGACAGCAGCTCCGCCGGCGGAACGCCAGATCCGGTCCGGTGAACGCGCCGGTGCCACGCAGGTCGCCGACGCCGAGCAGCGCGACGGCGAGGGAGGTCACCGGCCGGCGCAGACCGGGACGGGCCCGTACGACGGCATGGGCCGCCCCGGCGAGAGCGGACGCCGCGTTCCCGTGCAGGAGCCCGGCCGCCACCTTGACCCGCAGCCCCCTGGCCAGGACCGCCAGGTGTTCCTCCATCACCAGCCGGTACATCACCCGCACGAGCGCCTGACCGCGGGGCGCCCACCAGCCCCGGGCCTCCGGCAGCCACAGGGCGGAACCGTCCACCCGTTGCCGCAGGCCGCCGAGGTCGGGAACGATGCCGTGCGTCACGGCACAGCCCAGCACCGGCGACCACAACCTCGCCGCGTGGCCCAGCTGGACCACCGAGACGGCCACGCGCCGTTCCGACAGGCCGTGGCGGGTCGCGAAGGCCGAGACCAGATGCGCGAAACCGTCGGCGTAGGCCTCCTCGACGGACCGCCACATCCCCCCGTGCTCCCCGGCCCCGATGGAGAAGAACGGCCCCAGCTCGGCGACCTCGGCCAGGGCCGCGGCGACCGCTTCCGGCGGAGCGGGACGCAACGAGGTCATGCCGGTCCTCGCGAGCGGGGCCCCGCGGGGAGACGGTCCGCCGGCGCGTCCGGTGTCCTCGTCCCGCCCGGTGACCCCGTCCCGTTCCATGACCCCTTCGCCGCCTTCGTCTTGTTCGATGGCCTCTCCGGTGCCCTCGTCTCGTTCGACGGCGCGTCCGGTGCCCTCGTGCGGACCGGCGGGCATCGTCGGCGCGGTCAGAACCCTGATCAGGTCCCCGATCGTTCGACCAGCGCCCTGTGCAGCAGGATCCCCTCGGAGGCGGTCCAGCGGTATCCGGGACGGACGACGCGCACGGGCGTTCCCGGCTCGGGCGCGCCGGTCAGCGGTTCGTGCTCGGCCGGGTCGAAGGCCGTCTCCTCGCCCGCCTTCCCGACGGGACGCAGCGCCTGTGCCGCCACGAGGTCCCGGACCCGTCCCACCACGACCTCCGGGGTGGCCCCGCCGGTCACCATCTCCTCGATCTCCGCCGCGAGGTCGGCGAGCACCCGGGCTCCGTCCAGCCGAAGCTGCCGCTCCTGGACGGCACGGAGGCCGATCGCCCTGTCGGCGACGGTCCGCAGGTCCTGTTCCAGCCGCTCGCACCGCTCGGCGAGCGCACGTGCGCGCTCTTCCGCCGTCTCGACCGGAGCGGCCGTCTCATCTCCCTTGGAGTCGGCCTTCCGAGCGGCTCTGCGATCGGCCTTCTGGTCGGACTTCCGGCCGGGCTTCTGGACGGGCTTCTGGACGATCTCCCCGTCGGCCTCCGGGCCGGGCTTCTCATCCGCGGCCGTGGAGGGCGCCGGGGTCGCCTCGGAAAGCGCGCGATCCCCTTCGGGGTCACCGGGAGCAGGGACAGGGTCTCCGGACGTGGGAGCGCCGGGAGCCGCTTCGGGCGTGCCGGGAACCGTTTCCGGAACCGCGGGAGCCGTGACCGTCCGGGAGGTCTCGGGGGCCGCTCCGGAAGCCGGGGAACCGGCCGCCCCGCCTTCGGTCCCGGGCTCCGGGCCGACCCCCGCCCCGGGCTTCGTCTCGCTCTCGGGAGTCGCGGGCGCCGGAGGATCACCGGCCGTCGAGTCACCGAGCCCGTCCCTGGACCGGACGGGCCGCTTCCACCGGTAGGTGTTCGCCTTGATGTACACGTCGTCGTGCCTGGACAGCCGCGCCTGCACGCTCCGCCAGGTCCGGTCCACGATCGCCGGGTCCAGGCCCAGCTCGACGAGGAGCTCCTTGATCGCCGGCGCCTTGAGCCCTCGCGGGCTCTCGCGCAGAAGGTCCAGGACCACGGTGACCGGATCGGCCGTGAAGCGCTCGATCAGGGAGGGCAGGTCCATCAGGAACTGGTGTCGCCGGGTGCCGACGACGGCCAGCAGGTTCTCACCGCCGAGCCGTACGTTCTCCTCCACCACACCGTCGTCGTTCCACCGGACTCTGGCGAGGGTCCCGGTGCGTGAGAGCACCGCTCCCACGCGGAGTCGCTCATCCGGACCCTGCGGCCTGCGTACCGCGACCTCGACTCGATCCACGACAGCAACTGTAGGGCCATCGGCCCGTACCTCCGTCGCGGGACGGGCGGACGCCCGGACCGGGACCCGCCTCGGTCGGGCAGGACCCCGGCCCGACCGGGCCTGGGCATGACGCGGCGGGTCCCGCGCACCGGCGGCCGACTCCGGCCAGATTCGCTCACCCGAAGTACCGGCCCTGTCACTCTCCGGCTTCGTAGCATCAGGGCATGAACCAGTCCACGGCACCCGCGCCCCGGCGCGTTCACGAGATCGACGCCGTGCGCGGCTTCGCACTGGGCGGCATCCTGGCCGCCAACATCGGTTTCTTCGCCGACCCCGGATACGCCGCCGACCTGGGCACCATGCCGCTCAGCGAGGGTCCCGTCGATCTGGTCGTCCGCACCCTGACGCTGACGAAGTTCTACGTCATCTTCGCGTTCCTGTTCGGCTATTCCTTCACGTTGCAGCGGCGGGCTTGGGGTGAGGGCGACGTCAGGACGCGCATGCTCCGCCGCTGCCTCAGCCTGTTCGTCCTGGGCGTGCTGCACGGGCTCCTGCTCTGGGCCGGCGACATCCTCACCCTGTACGCCGTGCTCGGCGTGCTGCTGCTGGCAATGCGCGGCATCCGGCCCAGGACCGCGATCAGGGCCGGTTGCTGGATCATCGGCGTGACGGCGGCGATCTGGCTCGTGCTGGCCGGGCTCGTCATGTCCGACCTTGTCGGCATGCCTCCCCCGGCCCCCGGCGGCGCGGCCTCCGCGCGGGTGGAGGCCATGGTCACCGGTGGGCCGCTGACCTTCCTGCGGTTCCAGCTGGAGACCTATCCGGTCCTCGCGCCGATCGTGTGGCTCGGCCAGGGCTCGACGGCGATGGCGATGTTCCTGTTCGGCATGGTGGCCGGTGAGTGCCGGCTCTTCGAGGAGCGGGAGCGCTGGGCCCACCTGGTCCCGCGGATCCTGTGGCTGGGGTACGGCGTCGGCATGCCCGTCGCGGTCGCCGTCACCTGGACGTCCCAGTCCCACGGCGCCACGGAGCTGTTCGGCCTGGCGGTCAACACGGTGACCTCACCCCTGCTGTCGGCCGCGTACGTGGTCACCCTGCTCGCCCTGATCGGCCGCGTCCCGGCGATCGGCAGGGCCCTGGCTCCGGCCGGCCGGGCCGCGGCCTCCAACTACATCGGCCAGTCGGTGCTGGCCTGCCTGGTCTTCACCGGGTACGGCCTGGGGCTGGCCGGCAGGCTGACGCCGGTCGCCGTGATGGGCGTGGCCGCGGCGATCTACGTGATCCTGCTGGTGCTGAGCGACCGCTGGCTGCGCCACCACCGGCAGGGCCCGGTCGAATGGGTGCTGAGACGCTTCACCACGTCCACCCCGGCTCCGGCGCGAGCCCGCTGACCGCCTCGTCCCCGCGCGCCGTTCCCCTACCCCCGACACGTCGGCACGTCGGTACGTGGGCGGGAGATCACCGGATCCGTCCCGGTCGCCGAACCCGCGTCACGGTGCGGCCGGACCGTTCCGGCGCGGCCGCCCTCGTCCCGCGACGTGCGGAGAACCGCGGTTACCCGGATGAGAGGGGGGCGGGGCATCATGCCTGCATGGATCTGAACTATTACGACACCCTCATCGCGGTCGCGGACGACTGCCCGGTAGACGGTTCCGTGGTGCCGGTGCCCAGGGCCGGGAAGAGGACGGTCGCGGTGGTGCAGTTCGAGATGATCAACGCCGATCCGGGTGGCCTGACCCAGGAGGACGTGCTCTTCGGAAGCTGGCTGAACCGGCAGGAGCCGCCGCCACCGGCGGCCGAGCGGGTACAGCTGCGCGAGCGGTTCTTCGCCACCCCGCAGGCGTGCCTGCGCTCGTCGCCGCTGCCGAAGAAGTACGGCTGGGGCCTGCTGTTCGACGGGGCCGGACGGGTGAGGCTCTGCCCGATGGAGTCGGAGGAGTACAGGGCCGTCGTCGCCGGAGAGGTGACCGGGGTGAAGATCCTCAAGGCGCTCCGCTCCCGCCGGGCGTAGCCCGCCCAGAACGTCCCGGGTGTCCAGCGCGACGCGAAACGGGACAGGGCGGCCTCCCCTGCCTCTCCGGCATGACGGGAACGGGCGGGCACCGACGGGCACGGCGTGTCCTCGTGGCCGGTCCCGGCGGGGAACCGCGCGACCTACGAGCGCACGACCGCCACGGTGCAGCGGGCGTGGTGCAGGACGCCCCGGCTGACCGAGCCCAGCAGCAGCGAGCTCAGGGCGCCGCGGCCGTGGGAGCCGACGACGAGCAGGTCACTGCCCTCGGAGGCCTCGACGAGCGCGTCGACGGGGTGCGCGCACCGGACGTCCTCGACGAGATCGACCCCGGGGTACTTCTGCCGCCAGGCGGCGAGCCGTTCGGCCACGACCACGTGCTGGGCGGCGCGGATGTCGTCCATGGCGTAGGCGGCCTCCGGGGCGAAGGCGTGCACGGGGAGCTGCCAGGCGTGGACCACGCGCAGCCTGGCGCCGCGCAGGCCCGCCTGGTGGAAGGCGTAGGCGAGGGCGGGTTCGCAGGCGTCGGAGTCGTCGACACCGACCGTGATCTCGTCGTGCGCCGGCCCGGTGCTCGGGTGGACCACCACGACCGGGCAGTGCGCGTGCCCGGCGACGTGCATGCTGACCGAGCCGAGGACGGCCGCGGCGAAGCCGCCGAGCCCCCGGGTGCCGATGACGATCTCCTCGGCGGCCTGGCCCTGGTCGCGCAGGACCAGCGGGGGCGGGCCCTCGATCAGGGCGGTGCTCACCTCGACGAAGGGCCGCCGGGCGCGCACCGTGGCCTCGGCCTCGGCCAGCACCCTGCGGGCGTCGGCGGTGATCACGTCCTCCTCGAGGACGATGGACCTGGGGACGTCGCTCGGCCGGGGGTACACCGCGGTGACGACGCGCAGCGGCAGGCCCGCGCGGGCGGCGTCGTCGGCGGCCCACTCGACGGCGGTGGTGGCGCCGGCGGAGCCGTCGGTCCCGGCGATGATCGGACCGGACATGGCCGTTCTCCCTTCCTCAGGAGGGTCCGTCGGATCCTCCTCCACCATGGGACCTCGGCCGGGCATCCCGGTTCCAGGGTCGCAGGTCCCGACCTCACCGCCTCGGGACAGGGTCTTTCGTCCCTTCCCGCCGGGAGGACCCACCACACGCGGGCACACCGGGCCGGCGTGGACACGATGCCGCCCAGGATCGGCACGCCCCCGGCATATCCGGGCACACCGGACCGCCGGACCGCCGGGGACACGATGCCGTACACGATCGGCGCGGCCCCGTCACGGCGGCCACCGCGCCGTCGAGCCGTCGCGCCGTCGAGCCACCGCACCACCATGGGACCGAAGTCCCTGCCGGGAGGGTCGTTCGGCCGCTGTGGAGACAACCCGACCGTGGTCGTATGGAGAGGTGAACCGAGAATCGGACACGTCGAGGAGGCCCGCATGACGGCGTACGTGATGGTGGGAACGGACGGCTCGGCCGCGGCGGACAGGGCGGTCGTCTGGACCGCCGAGGACGCGGCACGCCGCGGGCTCCCGCTGAGGATCGTCCACGCGTGCGAGCCGTGGACGTACGACATCCCGATGCACACCCCGCCCGGTTTCCACGAGGCGGTGTCCGAGCGTGGCAGGGACACCCTGCGGGCCGCGGCCGACCTGGCCCGCGAACGGGTTCCGGGCCTGGACGTCCTGACCGTCCTCCAGGACGGGCCGGCGGCCGAGGTTCTGCGGGACGAGGCCGCGGAGGCCGTGCAGATCGTGGTGGGCAGCCGTGGGCTGGGCGGGTTCACCGGGCTGCTGCTCGGCTCGGTCTCCCGCACCCTGGCCGGCCACCTGGACGTCCCCGTCGTGGTCGTCGGTCCCGGAGAGCACTCCCCCGAGCCCCGGGAACCCGAGACCCCCGGGACCCCCGGCACCTCCGATGGCCCCGGGCGGACGTACGGCCGGATCGTCGTCGGCTTCGACGGCTCCGACCACTCTGAGGCCGCCCTGGCATACGCCTTCGAGGAGGCCGCCCGGCGCGGCGCCGGGCTGAGGGCGGTCCACGCCTGGCAGATGCCCGTGCTGAGCCCGGGTGCGGCCGTCTACACGCCGCTGGTCGAGGACATCTCCGCGGCGGAGGAGCGGGTCGCCGCCGAGACGCTCGTTCCCTGGCGTGAGAAGTACCCGAAGGTCGAGGTGGAGCAGGTCGTGGTCTGCGGGCACCCGGCCGGCGCGCTCTGCGACGCCTCCGCCACCGCCGACCTGGTCGTCGTCGGGTCGCGCGGCCTGAGAGGGCTCGGGGCGGTCGTGCTGGGCTCGGTCGGCCACGGTGTCCTGCACCACGCCCGTTGCCCGGTCGCCGTGGTACGCGCCGCCGGGAGGGCGTGATGGAGACCTCCCCGGAGACCTCCCCGGAGATCACCTCGGTGCTGCGCGCGGCGGTGGAGGCGGGCAGGTGGGCGCCGTCGGTGCACAACACCCAGCCCTGGTCGTTCGTCATCGACGGCTCCGAGCTCGCGCTGCGCGCCGACGACGAGCGCAGGCTGCGCCTGGGTGACGCCACCGGCCGGCAGATGCTGATCGGCTGCGGCGCGGCCCTGCTCAACGTCCGGCTCGCGCTGCGCGCCCTGGGCCACGAGCCCGTGGTGCGCGTCCTGCCCGACCCCGACCGGCCCGCCCTGGTGGCCACCGTGCGCGCCGGTCAGGCCGTGACGGCCGACGACGACACCCGGCTGCTGTACGCCGAGATCGAGCGCCGGCGTACCCACCGGGCCGGTTTCACCGACCTTCCCGTCCCCGACCGGCTCCTGAGGGCCCTCGCCGCCCGCGCCGGGACCGAGGGGGCGCACCTGCGACCGGTCACCTCCGAGGCCGGGACCCGCATCCTGGCCCAGATCACCGGCGCCGCCCAGGACGCCCTGTCCCGGGACCGCCCGGCCGACCTGGAGGTGGCCCGCTGGGCCCGTCCCCCGGGCAGCGGCCGGACCGACGGGGTGCCGGCCACGGGTTACCCGCGCGAGCCCCGGGTCACCCGCCCGCACTTCGCCCAGCGCGACTACGCCCACGGCCATCCCTGGGGCGGTGACGACGACCAGTTCTTCTCCACCTCCACCGGCGTGGTCGCGATCCTCACCACCTCCGACGACCGGCGTCCCGACCGGGTCGGCGCCGGGCAGGCCCTGCAGCGTCTGCTGCTGCACGCCTGTGCCCACGGCGTCAGCGCGGCCTTCCACACGCAGGCCCTGGAGAACCCCCACCTGCGCGCCTTCCTGAGCGAGGAGCTCTGCGACGGACGGCACCCACAAATGATCATGAGGTTGGGGGTCACGTTCGACCGGTCCTCGGCCGTGCGGCGTCCCGTCGGCGACATCCTCGACGAACGCCGACCTCCGGCCCCCTCCCGCCCATGGCCGTCGGCCTCCGGCCGTGAGGCGTAGGGGCGGCGCGACACCGTCGGCCGCCTCGGGCGGCGGCGCGGCATCGCCACCCGCTACGGAGGACCGGGGCCGTCCTCCGGCCGGACCCCGTGTCGCAGGCGTCCTCCTCCGGCCCGCCCGACGATCCCCGCGGGAGACGATCCCCGCGGGATCGATCAGCCCCAGGTGAGCGGGTCGAGATGGAGGTGGAAGCGCAGGCGGTCGTGGTCGAGGACGATGCCGTACCTCTCGGCGAACGCCGTGTCCGCGGCCCGCCCCCGCTCCTCGTCCTCCCACGTCTCCCGCGCGCTGGCGAGCAGCAGCGCCAGGTCGGCGTAACGGTCGGCCCGTCCGAGGCGGCCCAGGTCGATGAAGCCCGACACGTCCAGGGTCCGCGGATCGAGGATGATGTTGGGCAGGCACAGGTCCCCATGGCAGACGACCGTGTCGGCGGTCTCCTGCTCCCGTCGCCGTGGTACCTGCCGGACGAGGCGGTCCAGCAGTTCCCCGGGGGGCGTGTGCCGCTGCTCGACGGGGAGGAACTCCGCCTTGACGGCGTCACGGGCCACGACGTCGCGCGCCAGGGCGACCATGGCGTCCAGGTCCCGGCGGAACGGGCATCGCGGCACCGGCACCTCGTGCAGCCGGCGGACCGCGTCCGCGATGCGTTCCCAGGCGGCCCGGAGGTCCTCGGCGGGCACCTGGTCGGCGGACACGCCGGGAACGGCGCTGGTCACCAGGCAGGCGCCCGTGTCGCCGGAGTGCCAGTCGAGCACCCGGGGGCCGGGCACACCCTGATCGTTCAGCCATGCGACCCGGTCACGCTCGGCCCTCAGGCCGGCCGCGTCCGCGGCGGGCACGCACTTGGCGTACCGGGTGGCGTCGGCGTCGCGGAAGACGGCGGCTCCCGACTCGCCCGCGGTGACCGGCGACCAGTCGCCACCGCCCGCGCCGAGCAGCACCGGCGACATGGCCCGAGGTCCGGGACGATCACTCATGGCGACACCTTAGTCGGCTCGGCACGCCGGTCCGGGATCGCAGGACCTCCCGCCACGTACCCGGCGTGCGGCAGGGCGTGAGCCGGACGAGACGACCTAGCCCACGTCCACCGAGGACAGGCGGCGGCCGGTGACGTGCTCGGTCCCCACCACGATGTAGTGGTCCCGGCCGCCCGGCGCCCAGGTGTGCAGCGGAAGCCCGGCCAGGTGCTCGATCTCCTCGGGTTCGCGCACCGCCCGTGCGGGCCCGACCACGGTGACCGACCATCCGGTACGCGTCCCCGGGTCGAACTCGTCGGCCTCGAACGCCACGATCGCGTCCTGTGCCGCCGCGGCCAGCTTGGAACCGGCGGCGGTACGGATCACCACCCGCTCGGCGTCCAGCACGAAGTTGACCGGCTGGACCGCGGGCAGGGCGCGGTCGGTGAACACGATGCGCCCGATCGGGACCGACCCCAGGAGCGCCACGCACTCGTGCCGGGAGAGGATCTGCAGACCTGCCGAGTCGAGCTTCATACCCTCCAGGCTGCCTCCTCGCCTCCGGCGGACGTTAGGGACCAAAGTCCCGTCCTTCCCGGCGATCTGCCCTGGTCGTCCCGTCACGACCCTGACCAGGCGTTCTCACCGCCGGACATCCCCGCAGGTTAGCCCCCGCGACGTGGGGGCACGGAGGTGCGTATGGCACAGGTGTTCGACGAGTGGGAGTCCACGATGAAGCTGCCCACACCCCGAGGTCCCCTCACCGCCTTCCTCTTCGAGGAGCTGGCGAGCCCGCCCCGTCGTTTCGATCCTCCCTCCTTCTCCCCTCAGGGACCTGCGCTGTACGACGAGGACCTGCAGCTGGCCCTCTTCGCCTGTTACGAGCTGCACTACCGGGGTTTCGAGGAGGTCGACGACGAGTGGGAGTGGAACCCCTCCCTGCTCGCGCTGCGACAGGACCTGGAGCGTCTGTTCGAGGAGGGCCTGCGCCGTACCGTCCCCCGCCCTTCCCCGCCGGGCGGCACGCCCATGCGCCGCGCGCTCGCCGATCTGGTGGCGACCACCGACGGCGGCCCCGGGCTCGCCGCCTTCCTGGCCAGGAAGGCCGATCTGGAGCAGTTCCGCGAGTTCGTCGCCCACCGCTCGATCTACCACCTCAAGGAGGCCGACCCGCACACCTGGGCCATCCCCCGCCTGCACGGCGCGGCCAAGGCCGCCCTGGTGGAGATCCAGACCGACGAGTACGGCGGCGGCCGCCTGGACCGCATGCACTCGGAGCTGTTCCGCGCCACCATGCGCGCCCTGGACCTGGACGACTCCTACGGCGCCCACCTGGAGCGGGTCCCGGCCATCACCCTGGCGATCGGCAACACCATGTCGCTGTTCGGCCTGCACCGGCGCCACCGCGGCGCCCTGCTCGGCCACCTCGCGGCCTTCGAGATGACCTCGTCGCTGCCCAACCTCACCTACGCCCGCGGGCTGCGGCGGCTGGGCGGGGACGCCGCGGCCTGCCGCTTCTACGACGAGCACGTCCAGGCCGACGCCGTCCACGAGCAGATCGCCGCCCACGACATGTGCGGTGGGTTCGCCGACGCCGAGCCGGGCCTCGCCCAGGACGTCCTGTACGGCGCGGCCTGCGGCCTGACCCTGGACCGCCTGTTCGCCGAGCACCTGATGGACCGCTGGCGGCTCGGCGTCACCTCGCTGCGCCAGGCCGACCTGATGGCGGCGGGCCGGTGACGGACATGCCGACCATGGACTACGTCCTGCCGCTGCGCTGGGACGACGACGGCGACCTGGACGAGCTGACCGAGTACCTGCGCGGGCTCGGCGGGCTCGTGAACGTCACCGTCGTCGACGGCTCCCCCTCTCCCCTGTTCGAACGGCACGCCGACCGCTGGAAGGGCCTGGTGCGCCACGTGCCCCCCGACGCCGACCTGCGGTTCGCCAACGGCAAGGTCAACGGGGTGATCACCGGCATGCGCCTGGCGCGCGCCGAGCACGTCGTCATCGCCGACGACGACGTCCGCTACGACGAGGCCGAGCTCGCCAGGATCGACGCCCTGCTGCGCACCACCGACCTGGTCCGCCCGCAGAACTACTTCGACCCGCTGCCCTGGCACGCCCGCTGGGACACCGCCCGGACCCTGCTGAACCGCGCCCTGGGCGCCGACTATCCCGGCACGTTCGGCATCCGCCGCTCGACGTTCGTCGCGATGGGCGGCTACGACGGCGACGTGCTGTTCGAGAACCTGGAGCTCATCCGCACCGTCCGCGCCCACGGCGGGCGCGAGGAGCGCCCGCTGGACCTCTACGTCCGCCGCCTGCCTCCGGATCCGGCCAGGTTCTGGTCACAGCGGGTCCGCCAGGCCTACGACGACCTGGCGCAGCCGGCCCGGATGGTGCTCTTCCTGGCGATCGCCCCCCTGCTGGTCGCCGGCCTGCTGCGGCGCCGTCCCCGCCCGATCCTCGCGGGTGCCGCCCTGACGGTCGCGATGGCCGAGACCGGCCGCAGGAAGGCGGGCGGGCGCAGGGTCTTCCCCCCGGTCACCGTGCTGTTCGCGCCGGTCTGGGTGCTGGAGCGCGCCACCTGCATCTGGCTGGCCCTGGCCTCACGGGTCGTCCACGGCGGCGTCCGCTACGCCGGCCGTCGCCTGCGGACCCCCGCGCACCCCGTCCGTCACCTCAGGAGGCTCCCGCCGTCGGATCGTGTCCTGACCGGCCGGTGAGGGAACCCGACCGGCCGGTGAGGGAAAGCGTCGGTGGCCGGTGACAGACTGCGACCCATGACGATGGGAACGGTCGTGCTCACCGGTGCCGCCGGGCGGGTCGGGTCCGTGCTGCGGGGGCCGCTGCGCGCCCGGGTGCGCCGGTTGATCTCGGTGGACCGGGTGCCGCTGACCGCCGGGGGGCCGAACGAGGAGGTCCACCGGTCCGGCCTGTCCTCGGCCGGGGAGGTGGCGTCGATCATCGAGGGCGCCGACGCGGTCGTGCACCTGGCCGGGGTCCCGGACGAGGCTCCGCTCCCCGACCTCCTGGAGGGCAACGTCCTGGGCACCCAGTACGTGCTGGAGGCCGCGCGGCGCACCGGCGTCGGGCGCGTGGTGCTGGCCAGCAGCAACCGGCTGACCGGCTGCTACCCGGCCGGCCGGACGGTCTCGGCGGACATGCCTCCCCGGCCGGACGGGCTGTACGGGGTCAGCAAGGTCGCCGTGGAGGCGCTCGGCCGCCTGTACGCCGACAAGTTCGGCCTCCAGGTGGTCTGCCTGCGCATCGGCAGCCTGGAGACCGAGCCCGCCGATCCCCGGCACCTGGCCACCTGGCTGAGCCCCCGAGACTGCGCGGGCTTCGTCTGGGCCGCGCTGACCGGGCCGGACGTCACCTTCGCCGCCGTGTACGCGGTCTCGGCCAACACGCGCCGGTTCTGGGAGCTGGACGACCGGCTCGGATACCGCCCGATCGACGACGCCGAGGCGTACGCGGACCGGTTCGCGGGGGCGGCGGGTCACCTGGGCGACGACGACCCCCAGGGCGGTGACTTCGCCGCCGCCGACTACACCCTCCGGCACCTCTCCGGCGGGTGAGAGCCCGTCCCGGGCACGCCGGGGCCGCGGCCCCCTCCTGGAACGGGTCCTCGGGCGAGCGCCCGTCCGGAACGCGCCACGGCCGTCCCCCTGTCTCCGGGAGCGGGTCGTCGGTCTCTCCGGGAAGCGGGCCGTCAGCGGGTCGGCGCCTCGCTCAGCGGGCGCAGCTCCTCGGCGAGGATCGTGCGGACGTCCCGCGCGGTGAACAGGTGCGGGTAGGTCGCCGTCTGCAGCGTCAGGCCGTCCATGAAGAGGTGCAGCCGTGCGGCCCGCCGTTCCAGTTCGGGATCCCCGAGCCGTCGCCCGATCTCCTCGGGGAACGGCGTCCCGGCGCAGGAGGCGACGGCGAGCCGGCAGACGTGACGCTCCCCCTCCCAGCCCGAGGCGCGCAGGCCGGCCAGCGACTCGTCGACGCGCGAGCGCACCAGGCAGGCCAGCCACACGTCCACCTCGACGCGGCGGTTCTCGTCCAGCGGGAGGAGTTCCTCGAGCATGAGCCGGGCGCGCCGCGTACCGGGCAGGTCCGCGCGCAGGTGCCCGGCGATGCGCGAGGCGAGGCTCCGGCCGATCGCCTGGGCCGCGAAGACGAGCAGGCCGGACTGGTTGTCGAAGTAGTGGCGCAGCCCGCCGGGTGAGACGCCCGCGGCCTCGGCGACCCTGCGGACCGTCGCGCCCTCGATCCCCTCGCTGCTGATGACCCGCCACACGGCGCGGACGAGCTCCTCCCGTCGCTGGTCGTGGTCGACGATCTTCGGCATGGCTCCCATTACAGCACGCCCGTACGATTTCCTATAAAGTACAAATGTGCTAAATAAGACGTCACGGCGGTCGCCGTCCCTCGGAGTGCCCGCCCTGGCCGTGCTGGTCGTCGGCCTGGCCGTGATCGCCGGATCGGCCCTCTGGCTGGCCTGGACCACCGGCGGCGAGATCAGGTACACGGCCGACCACGCCGGAACCCGGCCCATGTGGCACGCCTGGATCCCGGTCCTGGCCGGGCTGGTCCTCACCCGGCTGGTGCCTCCCCGGCCGCCCCGGGCCGGCGGCGCTCCGGTGACGCGGGAGCTCCGGCTGCAGGCGGGCGTCCTGCTGGCCGCCGCCGTGCTGTTCGCGGTGTCGCTGCGCCTGGTGACGGCCGGCGGCCACGGCGCCGAGCCTGCGCACACGATCCTCAAGCTCGTCCTGCTGGTGGCGGTCCCGCTGCTGCTGTTCCGGCTGACGCGCCGTGGCGCGCCGGACCGGGAGGTGGCGGCGCCGGCACGCCGCGACGTCTCGGACCGGGAGGCGGTGCCGTCGTCCCGGACGGCACGTCGCGACGCCACACCGGGACGGGAGGTGCGCGAGCGGCCCTCGGCCTGGCGCCGCTACGGGCCGGCGGTGCCGGTGGCGGCCTGGATCGTCCTGTCCTTCGCCGGCCCGTTCGCCCGGCCGTACGGCGACTGGACGACCGGCCTCGACCCGGTGACGGTGCTGGTCACCGTGGTCGCGGTGTTCGTCCTCAACGCCCTGCTCGAGGAGGTCTTCTACCGGCGCTGGCTCCAGACCCGGTGGGAACACCTCCTCGGCCCCTGGCCCGCCATCGTGCTCGCCTCGCTGGCCTTCGCGGCCTGGCACATCGGCATCCAGGGCACCGGCGACCTTCCCACCGATCTCGCCTCGGTGTTCGCCGGCCAGGGGGTGCAGGGACTCTTCCTCGGCTACCTGTGGAGCCGGTACCGGCTGATGTGGCCCATTCTCACCGTCCACGGCGCGATGAACGCCGCCCCCACCCTGCTCGGCCTGCTGTAGCGCCCGTCGCCACGGGCCGCCCCGGTCGCTCCGGTCGCCGATGAACACGGTGAGCACCGTTGAGCACGGTGAGCGAGTGAACACGGCGAGCGGGTGAGCACCGGTGAGCACGGTGAGCGGGTGAGCACCGGTGAGCACGGTGAGCGGGTGAGCGCGGCGGGCACCGGTGAGCGCCGCCCTGCCCGCGGCGAGGCGTCCGGTTGCCGGTGCGGTCCCGGCCGATTATGATCTCCCCCATGACGTTCGCGTTCTTCTTCAGCCTGCGTTAGGCCCCCACCGGCGAGACGAGGTCGTCCCGTCGCCGGTGACGCGAGGCGGCGTGGCGCCGCCTCGGGCCGACGTGGGAGAAGAACGATCATCATGCGCGAACGCGCACGTTTCCTCACCGCTCCGCGTCCCAGCGTCCTCGCCGTCCGGTGACGGCGGCGCGCCTGGTGGCGCGGTGCGTCCGTGGTCTGGAGCAGGCGGTCGCCGCCGAGATCCTCCAGCCCGGGCTCTCGACGGTCACCCGTCTGGGGCATCGCGAAGTCCACTTTCACACCCTCCGCCCGGGGCCGCGGACCGTCGGGCTGAGCACCGCCGACGACGTGTTCCTCCTGGCCGCGCAGGGGCCCGACATCGGTACCGCCAAGGAAGGGCTCTCCGGGCTGGCCGAGCTGGCCGGTGAGGCCGACCTCGACGAGCTGACGCGGTCGCGGCGCCGGCACGGTGGCTCCGGCCCGGTCACCGGCGTCGAGGTCTCGGCGTCGTTCCTGGGCGGGCGGAACTTCAACCGCTACGACGCCGAGGACGCGGTCGGCCGGGTCCTGGCACACCGGCTGGGGGTGGGGTACCACTCGCGCCGCACGGGCCTGGCGCCGCCCGCCGGTCACACCGGGTGGCGGCTGACCCTCGACGGCGCGCGGGCCACCCTCATGCTGAGGATCACCGACCGGCCCCTGCACCGGCGCGAGTACAAGCGGCGTTCCCTGGCCGGGACCCTGCACCCCCCGCTGGCCGCCGCCATGGCGCGGATGGCCGACCTTCGGCCGGGGCTGACGGTCCTCGACCCCTGCTGCGGCGCCGGGACCCTGCTGATCGAGGCCGCCTCCCAGCGGCCGGGGGTCCTGCTCCGCGGCTTCGACCTGTCCCCGGACGCGGTGCGGGCGGCCAGGGAGAACGCGGGCACGCTGCCGGTGACCGTCGCGCGGGCCGACGCCGGTCGCCTGCCGCTGCCGGACGGCGGGGCCGACCGCGTCCTGTGCAACCCGCCCTGGGGCGGTCAGGTCGCCGCGGGCGGCCTGCTCGCCTCCTCCCCGGAGCGCTGGTGGGCGGAGCTGCGGCGCGTCCTGGCCCCTGGTGGCACGGCCGTGCTGCTGCTGCCCGACGCCGGTGACATCGCCACCGGCATCCGGTGGGGCCTCGTCCCGACGCACGTGCAGCGGGTCCGGATCTCCGGCGCGCAGCCGTTCGTCGCCCGGTTCACCGCGCCCGCGCGCTCGGTTCCGGCCGGGCGAGCGCCGTGACGGTGGTGACGTCGGACACGACGCTCTACGGCTACGCCTGCACCCTGCAGGGGGTCGAGGAGGCCGCCGGGTGGCCGGGCCGGTCGTCGGGGTCCGGGTGATCGAGTCCGACCGCGCCGCCGACGTGCGGCACGCCGCCGAGTACGTCAGCGACCCCAGCGCGAGCGGGATCGTGCTGGGGTCGAGCGGAGGATCATCTCCGGGATAACCGGCGGCGCGGTGAAGTGACCGGCCACGCTCCCGTACGACCGGATCCCGCTCCCGGGCCGGCCGGGAGCACGCGCATCCGACTCCGGACTCCGGCGTCCTCGGCCCGGCCCCCGGCGCGGGATCGGGCCGGGGGCCGGGCCGCGAGGATCGCCGCCGGACACGACCTGCGGCCTCACGCTTCCCTCGTCCCGCGGTGGCGCGCCCCCAGCTCCGCCACGAAGGCGGTGAGCAGGCGGGCGAACTCCCGCCGGTCGCGCTCGGGCCAGCCGCGCATCGCCGCGCCGAAGACCTCGCGGCGGAACCGGTGGACCCGCTCGGCGTGCTCGGCGCCGAGCGCGGTCAGCTCCAGGGTGCTGCGACGGCCGTCGTCCGGGTCGGCCACCCTCCGGACCAGCCCCGCCTCGACCGCCCTGGCCACCAGACGGCTGGCGCGGGGCTGGTCGACGCCCAGCCGGCCGGCGACCGAGGTGACCGTCACGGCGCCCTCCCCCTCCTCCACCGCGTCGATCACCCCGAACAGGGCGGGATCGAGCGGAACGGGGGCTCCGGGGCCGGTGGCGGCCGCGAGACGCTGGAGCGCCCGGCGGGTCTGGCTGCGCCGGATCTCCACCATGGCCCGTTCGACGGCGGCGACCGCCTGCTCATCCTCCACGCCTCGATTGTACATGTAATAAGACATGTTAATGTCAAAGTACATGTATCTCTCGAGAAAGGCGATCACCATGGAGACCTCCGAGATCATCGGGCAGGGACGTCCCCTCGGTTACTGGATCAGGCACCTGCACGGCGCCCTGGAGGGGTCCCTGGACGACCTCCTCGCCGGCGAAGGGCTCACCCGCCGTCACTGGCAGGTCCTGAACGTCCTCGCCACCGGCTCCCCCACCGGCTCCCCCACCGTCGCCGAGCTCGACACCGTCCTGGCCCCCTTCCTCGACGAGGAGACGCCGACCCTGCGCCCCGTGGCCGGCGACCTGCGCGAGCGCGGGTGGCTGGCGGACGGGGAACGGCTCACCCTCACCCCGGACGGGGTCCGGGCGCACGAGGAGCTGCGGGTGCGGGTGGACGCCGTCCGGGCCCGCGCCACCGAGGGGATCGGAACCGAGGAGTACCTGGCCGCGATCGACGTGCTGGCGCGGATGTCGGCCAACCTGGAGGCCCGCTGACACCCGGGCCCGGCGGGCGGGGCGGCCCCGCCCCCTCGGCCGGGCCCCGGATCCCCCGGACCGGATCCGCCGGCCGGTTGATCAGGTGACGATCGGCTGCTTCACTGGGGCCGTGGACGCGCCGACCTCCCGCCCGGCCGGCCCGCCCTCGGTCGGGATCGCCGGGCACACGACGCTCGATCCGCGGGCGCTGTACTTCGTCTCCTACGACGGCCTGGTCAACACGGCCTCCTACCAGCAGGACGGCATCCTCACCCACGGCGGCCACCAGTACGCCGCCTGGTACACCGCCGACCGGCACGCCCTGGTCGCCCGGCGCGACGTGACCGGCACCGGCCGCCCCTGGGAGGTCGTCGCGCTGCCCCACCGTCTCAGCGCCGACGACTCCCACAACACGATCTCCCTCGGGGTGTCGGCGAAGGACGGCCGGCTGCACGTGGCCATGGACACCCACGGCAACCGGGTCTTCTACCTGCGGTCCGTACCGCACCTCGCGGGCGGGGCCGGGGGACCCGCGTGGACGGCGGCGGCGTTCGGCGAGGTGGAGCGGTCGTTGTGCGGGGTGGACCTGGGCGACATCACCTATCCCCGCTTCCTGAACACGCCCCGGGGCGACCTGCAGCTCGGCTACCGGACCGGCCACTCCGGCAACGGCTGGTGCGAGCTGGCGGAGTACGCGGGCGGGACCTGGAGGAGGCTCGGCCGGTGGTCGTCGGCCGAGGGCCGCCACACCACGGCCTTCGGCGTCAGCGACACCCGCAACATGTACCTGCACGGCATCGGCTACGACACCCGGGGGCGGCTGCACGCGACCTTCACCTGGCGCGAGGACGCCCGGGGCGGCGCGGTGCTCTGCCATCCGGGAGGGTGCTCCAACCACGACACCGGTTACGTCCACAGCGACGACGAGGGCCGTACCTGGAGGACCGGGGACGGCGCCGTGGCCGCCGTGACCGGAACGGACCTGCTGGTGTCGCTGGACACGCCGGGCCACGTGGTGGACCCGCTGGGGGTCGACCACGCCCTGATGAACCAGGAGGCGCAGGCCGTCGACTCCCAGGGCCGCCCCCACGTGCTGATCAGCCACGTCCCGCTCCGCTTCACCCGGTGCGTCAGCGACTTCGCCGCCCAGCGCCGCACCCACGGCCGCGTCTTCCACCTGTCCCTGCGGGCCGACGGCCGCTGGCGGAAACGGGAGCTTCCCGAACCGCTGGACGACCACGGGCGTTCCCGGCTGGTGCTCGACCGGAACGACGACGCCTACGTGATCATGCCGAGGGGCCGCATCGTGACGGCGAGCGCCGCGAGCGGCTGGACGGACTGGAGGACGCGCCACGACGGCGCCGGCCTGAACGCCTTCGGCGAGGTGCTGGTCGACGCCTCCCGCGTCCGGACCCACGACCTGATGTCGATCATGTACCAGGAGGCGTCGGAGGGCACGAGGCCCTCGGCGCTGCGCGTCCTCGACGTCAGGACGGCCGCGTCCCCGGCCTGAACGCGTCCTCGGTGACCCCGTCCCCCGATCCCGGGGAGCACGTGCTCTACGCTCTCCGGATGAGCGACGATCTCCGTCTCACCGTTCTGGGAAGCGCGACGCCCTACCCGGACGTGGACAACCCGTGCTCGGGATATCTGGTCTCCGGCGGCGGCACGCGGGTGTGGATGGACGCGGGCACCGGCACGCTGGCCCGGCTCCGGCGGCACGTCGGGCTGGACGAGCTGGACGCGATCTGGATCTCGCACCTGCACGCCGACCACAGCGCCGACCTGCTCACCGCCTACTACGGTGCCCTCTACGCCGACGTACGGCTCAGCGCGCCGATCCCCCTGTACGGCCCGCCGGGCATCGCCGACCGGCTGGCGCGCTTCCTCACCAACGGCCCGTCCCGCAGCCCGATCGAGTCGGCCTTCGCCGTCCACGAGCTGCACGACGGGCACCGGGCGCGGGTGGGCCCGCTCACCCTGACCAGCCGCGAGGTGGCGCACGGCATGCCGGCCTTCGCCGTACGCGTCGAGGACGGGGACTCCTCCCTGGTCTACTCCGGGGACACGGCGCCGTGCGCGAACCTGACGAGCCTGGCCCGGGACTGCGACGTGCTGCTGTGCGAGGCCGACAGCGCGCAGGCACCGGCCGAGGGCGAGCGGGTGCACCACACGCCCGAGGAGGCCGGTGACACGGCCGCCTCGGCCCGGGCGGGCCGGTTGATCGTCACCCACGTGGGCCCGTTCCTCACGCCGCGGCAGGCGGTGGAGCGCGCCTCCACCCGGTTCACCGGCCCCGTCGACCACGCCGCCCCCGACGCCGTCTTCCCGGTCGGTTAGCGCTGCGGTCCGGCTCGAACCGGCTCGAAGGCCACCCGGACCTGTGTACCGGGTCCCGGCCCCCCTCAAGACCGGCGCCGGACGTCGCGCGAGGGGATCCGCACGAGAAGCGCGCCGTCAGGTCCCCGCGACCGTGCTGCGTCGTTCCAGCATGATCACATCGCGCCAGACCCCGTGATGGCGGCCGACGCGCTCGCGGACGCCGACCACGCGGAATCCGAGCGACAGGTGCAGGGAGAGGCTGGCCGTGTTCTCGGGGAAGATCCCGCTCTGGATCGTCCAGATGCCCGCCTCCTCGCTCGCGGTGATGAACGCGGCCAGCAGCGCGCGGCCGACACCGCGGCCCCGAAGCCCCGGGCGGACGTAGAGGCTGTGCTCGACCACGCCCGCGTACACCGGACGCGCCGACACCCGTGAGGCCGCCACCCAGCCGACGACCTCGCCGGGGACGGGGCCCGCACCCATCCCGGCAGGCGCGCCGGTTCCGGTACGGGTTCCGGTTCCGGCAGGGGTGCCGGTCTCGGAGGGACGGTCGGTTCCGGCAGGGGTGCCGGTGAGGGCGGCGACGTAGCGCGGATGGGCCAGCCTTCCCGAGACGAAGTGCTCCCAGCTCGGGGCGGTCGTCTCGAAGCCGGCCTGCCCTCCGTCCAGGCCGGCCTGGTAGATCGCGAGCACCGGCCCGGCGTCGTCGTCGCGCATCGGCCGGATCTCCAGGCCGGGCGACAGGACGGGCCCGACGGGCGCTCCCGCGTCAGGGCCCGCGGCTCCCCGCCCGTCCGCCGGGCGGCCCGGTTCCGTGCCCGGTCCGGGATCCGGTCCGGGATCCGGTCCGGGATCCGGTCCGGGATCCGGTCCGGGATCCGGTCCGGGATCGACGTCGGTGTTCATCGGTGACCGACGATAGGCGATCGGTCTCCCGCCGACAACGGTCACACGACGTACAGGCACCACCAGGCGAGGAATCCCGCGTACACCGACCCCGCGAGCAGGTGGACGCCCCGGCGCCTCCACGCCCCGAGCCCGTCCGCCTCCCCAAGGGCCGTTCCCTCGGCGGTCACTCCCCCGGAGCCCGCTTCGCGACCGGTCTCCTCCCTTCCGGTCGCGTCCCGAGCGGCCGCGCCCCGGCCGGTAGGGTGCCGGGCGGCCGTGCCCCGGGCGGCGGCCACGAGGGTGGTGGCGAGGGCGAGCCCGACCAGCAGGCCGTACCACGGCACCGCGGAGGGCACGCCCACCGCGGCCACGATCTCGTTCTCCGCGATCGTCCTGTACAGCGTGGCGGCCGTCAGGCCGATGAAGGCCAGGCCGGACGCTCCCGCGGCCAGCGAGGGAAGGCGGCGGCGCGGGCGCCGCAGGCCCGCGCCGAGCTGGACCAGCGCGACGATCACGAGCGGCACGACCGGCAGCAGCGTCCACGGTTCACGCCGGGCCCGGTAGAGGGCGGAGGTCAGGTGGAGCTCCCCCGGCCGCAGGATCCGGTAGGTGGCCTTGGACGGGTCGCAGGGCGGCCCGGCCGCCGGGTCGGAGAGGAAGGCGGCGATGGTCTGCCTGCCGCACCGGCTGGACGCGAAGACCGCGTGCCCGACCCCGGCGAACTCGACGAACCGGGCGCCGGGCAGTGCCCCGGCGGCGTGACGGGCCGTCCGGGTGGGCGTGGTCGGGTCGTACGCGCCGCCGACCACCAGGACCGGCGCCCGCGTGGTGGCCGGGGTGACGGCGGCCGGTGGCAGCCTCCACTCCCCGCACACCGCGCGGTCGTGGACCGCGGTGAACAGCCGGGGCCGCGCCGGGGCGAAGGTGTTGTACGGCACCTCGTCCTGGCACTGCACGGCGTGGTAGAGGCCGTACTCGTGGGTGGCCAGCCCGGGGCCTGCCGCGTCGGCCAGCGGTTGGAGCACCTCGTGACGGCCCGCCGCCAGCGCGTCGACGAGGACCGGCACGATCGGCAGGACCTCGACCGCCTGCATGGCCTCGCCGAGCATCGTGGCCACGTCGTCACCGGTGAGCCGCAGGGTGAGCGGCCCGCCCGTCAGCGGATCCCGGACGGTGACGACGGCCGGTGTCCTGTTCAGGCCGGTGACCATCTCCGTGAACCGCGCCGGAAGGCCGGGCCATCCCTGACCGGCCAGCTTCGCGACCGTGTCGGTCAGGTCGCGGGTGGCCTCGTCGTACCAGTCCACCGGGGCCGGGAGGAAGGAGTCGAGCACCACCGCGCGGGTGCCCTCGGGATCGGCGGCGGCGGCCGCCAGCATCGACCGGGTCGAGTAGCTCACCCCGAACAGGTTCCAGCGGGGGTATCCCAGGGCCCGCCGCAGGTCCACCACGTCGGCGGCGATCTCCCCGGTGCGGTACCCCCGCAGGTCCACGCCGAGCCGTTCTCGGCACGCCGCCGCACCGGCGGCGATCACGGACGTCTCCTGCGCCGCCTGCCCGGGGGTGGCGAGCGTGTCCAGCATCGCCCGTACCGTCTCCGGGCAGCCGAGCGAGGGGCTGGACCATCTGCTCCCGCGCTGTTCCAGGACGACCACGTCCCGGTCCCGGAACATCTCGGCCATGAGGCCGGTGAGCGGGATCGAGGCGGAGGCCGGGCCTCCGCTGGTGAAGACGACCGGGTCCGGCCTGCGTCCGGCGTCGGTGGAGCGGTGGACGGCGAAGCCCACCCTGGTGCTCCTCCCGCCCGGCAGGTCACGCCGTTCGGGGACCACGAGGTACCCGCACCGGGTGCCCTCGGGCACCCGTACGGGACAGGGACGGTCCTCCAGGGCCGGGGCGTTCCGCGCGGCGGCGGAGGACGACGCGGCGGGAGGCGGCGCGGCGGACGCGGGTGCGGTGACGGTGGCGAGCACAGTCAGGGCGGTCAGGGCGGCGGTGAGGTGCTTCGGTGAGGGGAGGGGCATCGCGGGGGGCGTTCCTTCGTCAGGTCCGGGCGCCGTCGAGGGCGGTCGCCACGAGGCGTTCGGTGTAGGCACGGTCGATGGGGGCCCCGGTGATCAGGACGCGGTAGTAGAGGGCTCCGGCGAGCTGGTCGAGGAGCACGACGGGGTCGAGGCCGGGGCGGAGTTCCCCGCGTTCGCGGGCCCGGGTGATGAGGGCGTGGGCCAGGGCGTTGCGCCGGGCGAAGACCTCGCGTCCCAGCCGCCCGATGTCGTCGTGACGCGCGCCCGCGGCGACCAGTTCGGCCACCACCCCGGCCGACGCGTCGTGCTCTCCGGCCGGTCTGCCCGCCGACCGCAGGCGTTCGAGCGCTGCGGCGATCTTGACCATGTAGCCGGTCAGATCGCGCCGGATGTCACCGGTGTCGGTGATCTCGTCGTCCTCCTGGAGACGGGCGACCACCGCGATGGCCAGGTGGTCCTTGGTCGGCCAGCGACGGTAGAGCGTGGTCTTGGCCACCCCGGCCCATTCGGCGACCTCGTTGGGGGACAGCCCGGCATAGCCGTGTTCGAGGAGCATCGCGGTGGCCGCCCGCAGGACGCGCTCGTCGATGTCGGTGTCGCGGGGCCGGCCGCGACGGCTCTCGGTCATGTCCGCCCTCTTTTCGATACACGAGTAGCGAAAATGAGGGTACCGTCATGCCTCTTGTTTCGCTACCGATGTTTCGTAATCGTCCCGCCGACACCGGGAGCAGCACCATCTCCGACGATCATCCGTACACGGAGAGAGATCACGAAGCCGAGGCCTGAAAGTTTCAACTTCTCACCTTGACACTTCCCAACCGTGATTTGTCAGGTAATATCGCCATAGCGCATGGGAGCGCTCCCATTTCCCGGAACCCCCCGCCGGAAGAGGAGAACGCACGATGCACCGTCCTGCACTCCCCGCACCACGCCCCAGGACGACGGGCCCCGCACGACGCCGCTCGGCGTTTCGCGCCGTGGCCCTGCTCACCGCACTGGTGCTCGCCATGATCCCCTGGGCCAGCTCCGCCTCCGCGCACGGATCGGTCGTCGATCCGGCGTCGCGCAACTACGGCTGCTGGCTACGCTGGGGCAACGACTTCCAGAACCCCGCCATGCAGCAGTCCGACCCGATGTGCTGGCAGGCGTGGCGGACCGACCCGAACGCCATGTGGAACTGGAACGGCCTCTACCGCGAAGGCGTCGGAGGCAACCACCAGGCCGCGATCCCGAACGGCCAGCTGTGCAGCGCCGGTCGCACCCAGGGCGGCCGGTACACCGCCCTGGACACCGTCGGCGCCTGGAAGACGACGAACATCGGCGCCAACTTCACCCTGCGCCTGTACGACCAGGCCAGCCACGGCGCCGACTACTTCCGGGTCTACATCACCCGCCAGGGCTTCGACCCCGCCACCCGGCCGCTGACCTGGAACGACCTGCAACTGGTCAGGACGACCGGCCGGTACGCGCCCAGCCAGAACTACCTGATCGACGTCAACACCTCCGGGCGCAGCGGCCGGGCGGTCGTCTACACGATCTGGCAGGCCTCGCACATGGACCAGTCGTACTACATCTGCAGTGACGTGAACTTCACCTGAGCCGCCGTCCACCGGATCGGCCGTCCTCCGTCCCCCGCCCTCGTCCGACGTCAACGGCCGGCCCGCCGGCCAGGACGAGGGCGGGACCCTGAAAGGGCCGGGGCCGGGAACGGCGAAAGGCCCGCCCCCCGCATGGTGCGGGGAGCGGGCCTTTCGTGCTCTGCGGAGGGGTCAGCGCAGGACGGGGTGGCGGCGTACCAGGCCGGTGGCGGCCCAGCGGGTGCCGAGGCCCCAGGTGGCACCGGCTCCGCTCAGTGCCAGCCCGGCCAGCACCACGGCGTAGATCAGGTGGTCGTCGAGGAAGGGGTTGGTCTCCAGCGGCAGTGCCGCGGCCCACATCAGGACCATCATCAGGCCTCCGGCGACGGCGGCGATGCGCAGGCCGATGCCCAGCAGCAGGGCGGTGCCCACGCCCAGCAGCCCCAGCATGAACAGCCAGTCCACCCAGGCCTGGCCGGCCAGCGCGGTGAACACCCCGCCCAGCGCGTTCTCCCCGGTGCCCTTCAGGAAGCCGGTGGTGGGGCTGCCGCCGTTGAGCCAGGCCCGCTCGGCGGGGGTGGCGAACCCCAGGCCGAAGGTCTTGTCCAGGAAGGCCCACAGGAAGATGAAGCCCAGCCCGATCCGGGTGATCGCCCAGGCGTAGGCCTCCGGCCGGCGTGTCTCCGGCATGAAGGTGGCGTCCATGACCTGCCCGGCATCGGTGCCTCGTGCGTTCGTGGTGGCCATGACGGCTCCCCTTTCCATCCGCTGTGGTGATTCCTGCTCTCTCTTACGTCCTCATTCCATCGCCTGGCCCGCCTTCGCCCACAGTGCCCAACGACACCCCGTCGGGCCCCGAACGTCCCGCCCCCATGGGACTTTCGACCCTGCCGGAGCCCGCCCGCACCCTGCGGAACCGCCGACGTGCGCCCGCACGCCGGACCCGGTCGTGTCCGGCGGCACCGGGGTGACGTGAAAGCCGCCGTTCGATGATCGAGAGCGGTGGTCCTTGCGTAGAGTCTCCGGATGTGACGAGTGCATCCACGCCCGGCGTGCGGGCCTGTACGACCGGAGGCGGCCGACCGGCCTTCGTCGTGAACGTCGAGGTCTTCCTGTACAGGGATGACCGCTGGCTGCTCATCAGGCGTGGCGCGCGGGAGGCGCACGCCCCCGGTGTGCTCGCCGGTGTCGGCGGCAAGGTCGAGATCGAGGGCGCCGGGGTCGACGTGCTGGAGCAGACCGCGCGCCGGGAGGTCATGGAGGAGATCGGCGTCGACGTCACGGGGGTCGGGCTCACCTACGTGGAGAGCACGTTCTTCGTGACCGACGACGGCGACCCGGTGATCAACGTGACGTTCTCGGGGCGGATGCCGGACCGGGCCAGGCCCGTTCCCGCCGCTCCCCTGGAGGTCGCGGAGACGGTCTGGCTCACCCTCGCCGAGGCCGAGGCCGATCCGGCCTGCCCGCCGTGGACGCTGCGGATGCTGCGCCGCATGGCGCCCTAGAACGCGGCCGGACGAGCGACCGGGCGGGCGGGCCGGCGACCGGACGAGCGACCGGACGAGCGACCGGGCGGCGCCTTTGACGGAGCCCCGGGAGGTATGTCACCGACGACGGTAAAATTCCCTAAAAGTGGAAATGACCTGCGCATATGCATTGTTACCCCTCACGCCAGAGCCACCCGCGGGGCGCTGCGACGACGGGGAGAAAATGACCATGACCATGACCGTGCCGGCACAGGGCAACGACCAGGTGACCCGGGCGGCGCTCGGCCTGTTCGCGGCGAACGGCTACGACCGTACGACCCTGCAGATGATCGCCTCCGCCGCCGGCCTGTCCGGCAGGGCCGTCATCGGCCTGTTCCGGACCAAGGACGCGCTGCTCGACGCGGCCCTCGCCCCCGTCCTGGCCGACCTCGAACGGCTCTCCGCGGAGAACGGCTCCGGGTGCGCCCGCCCCCCGCTGGACGGTTTCATCGGTTTCCTGGTCGAGCACCGGACCGTGATAGCCCTGCTGGAGCGGGATCCCGAGATCCGTGCCAGGCCGGTCATCCGGGAGCGGATGGACCGCTACCGCGACCAGGTGCGCGGCCTGTGCAACGACGGGCGGACCGAGGCGTGGGAACGCGTCTACCTGACCGCGGCGCTGGCCGGGCTGATGAGCGCGGTGGCGTCGTTCCCCGAGCTGTCCGACGAGGAGCTGCACCGCAGCCTGCGGCTGACCGGCATCCGCCTGCTGGGACGGGGTCGCAGGACGCCCCGGCCGGCCCCCGCTCCGGGCCCCCGGTACCGCTCCGAGTTCACGGACGCGGGGATCACCTCCACCTGAGCATGCTCACGGGAGCGCCTGAGGCCGGAACGGCCCGGCCCGAGGCGAGCCGGACCAGGCGGGACGGACCCGGCAGAACAGGTCTCAGGCAGGACGGTCACGGCGAACCCGGCCGTGACCGGACGCGACGGGACGGAACCGGACGCGACGGGGACCGGACGGAACAGAGCGGTCGTGTGCCCCCGCCCACCGGATTCCATCGGGCCCCCCGGTAGGGTGGATGGCACAGGTGCGCCGGGAAGTCTGGTCGGCAGTCTCTGACCCGACCCGGAAACGGAGCACGATGTCCAGTCCCCTGTCCGGCATGTCCAACCTGTTCGGCCGCGGCTCGTGGGCCGAGACCAGCCGTATCACCGCCATCCTCCGCAGGGAGACCGTGGGCGGGGCGTTGCTGCTGGTGGCCACGGTGGTGGCGATGATCTGGGCCAACTCCCCCTGGTCGGACGGGTACCAGGCCCTGCGCGAGGTCACGGTCGGCCCTCACGTCCTGCACCTGGACCTGACCCTGGCCACCTGGGCCGCCGACGGCCTGCTGGCGATCTTCTTCTTCGTGGCGGGCCTGGAGCTCAAGCGCGAGTTCGTCGCCGGTGACCTGCGCCAGGTGCGGCGGGCCGCGGTGCCGGTGGCGGCCGCGCTCGGCGGCGTGATCGTCCCGGCCGCGCTGTACCTGCTGCTCACACTGAACGCCGGGGACGGCGCGGCGCGGGGCTGGGCGATCCCCACGGCCACCGACATCGCGTTCGCCCTGGCCGTGCTGGCGGTCATCGGCCGGCATCTGCCCTCGGCGCTGCGCACCTTCCTGCTCACCCTGGCCGTGGTCGACGACCTGGCGGCCATCGTCATCATCGCCGTCTTCTACACCGCACAGCTGTCGATCCTGCCGCTGCTGGGCGCGCTGGTGCCGCTGGCGGTGTTCGCGGTGCTGGTCCAGCGCCGGGTGCGCAGCTGGTGGCTGCTGCTGCCCCTGGCCGCGGCGACCTGGACGCTGGTGCACGCCTCGGGGGTGCACGCCACCGTCGCGGGCGTGCTGCTGGCCTTCACGGTCCCGGTGCTGCGCAGCGAGCGGGCGGGCGGGCCCGAGGCCGGTCCCGGCCTGGCCGAGCACTTCGAGCACCGGCTGCGGCCGCTCTCGGCCGCCGTGGCCGTGCCGGTCTTCGCGTTCCTGTCGGCCGGGGTCGCCCTCGGCGGCCTGAGCGGCCTGGCCACCGCCCTGACCGACCCGGTGTCGGTGGGCATCGTCGCCGGGCTCGTGGTCGGCAAGCCCGCCGGGATCATGGTCGCGACCTGGCTGGTGGCCCGCTTCACCCGTGCCCACCTGGACGAGGGCCTGTCCTGGGTGGACGTGGCCGGGCTGTCGATCCTGGCCGGTATCGGCTTCACGGTCTCGCTGCTCATCGGGGAACTGGCCTTCGGGATCGGCAGCGAGCGCGACGATCACGTCAAGGTCGCGGTCCTGGTGGGCTCGCTGGCCGCCGCGCTGCTGGCGGCGGTGATCCTGCGCCTGCGCAACCGCGTCTACCGGCGCATCAGCGAGGCCGAGGCGGCCGACCACGACCACGACGGCATCCCCGACCTCTACCAGGCCACCGCCTCCGGCCGGGAGCGGCCGCGGGACACCCCGTGACGGAACGACCGCGCGGGCACGCGCGAGCACCGACGGGGCGGCGGGGACCTTGGCCTCTATGCGGCCCGTCCGCCGAGCGGCTAGCGTTCGGGACATGATTCGCGTTTTCCTGGTGGACGATCACGAGGTGGTACGGCGGGGTGTGGCCGCGCTGCTGGGCTCCGAGGACGACATCGAGGTGATCGGCGAGGCCGGTACCGCCGAATCCGCCATCGCCCGGATCCCGGCCCTCAAGCCCGACGTGGCCGTGCTGGACGTGCGCCTGCCCGACGGCAGCGGGGTGGACGTGTGCCGCGAGGTCCGCTCGCGGCTGCCGGGGCTGGCGTGCCTGATGCTGACCTCGTACGCCGACGACGACGCGTTGTTCGAGGCGGTCATGGCGGGGGCGTCGGGGTACGTGCTCAAGCAGATCCACGGCTCGGATCTGGTGGGCGCGGTCCGTACCGTGGCCGCCGGGCAGTCGCTGCTGGACCCGCAGACCACCGCCTCCATGCTGTCGCGGCTGCGGGAGAGGTCGCACAAGGAGGATCCGCTGGCGGCCCTGTCGGACCAGGAGCGCCACATCCTGGAGCTGATCGGCGAGGGCCTGACCAACCGGCAGATCGGCGAGCGGATGTTCCTGGCCGAGAAGACGGTCAAGAACTACGTCTCCAACCTGCTGGCCAAGCTCAACATGCAGCGCCGCACCCAGGTCGCGGCCATGGCGGCGCGGCTGAAGAGCGACGGCAGGGGCTGAGCCGGGACCGGTCGGCCACCCGGGCGGGGGTGCCACGGCACCGGTGATCACGGCCGGGCCCTCGCGGCACCAGCGGTCGTGACGGCCGTTCAGGCCGACCTCTCGCGCCGCTCCCGGCCGTCGTCGCGCCGCTCGCGCGGCACCAGGGTCGGGTTGACCCTGTCCAGGACGGTGTCGCGGCCGACCACGACCCGGGCCACGTCGTCGCGGCTCGGCACCTCGTACATCACGTCGAGCAGGACCTCCTCCAGGATCGCGCGGACCGCGCGGGCGCCGGTGCGGCGCAGCAGGGCCTGGTCGGCGATCGCGGCGATGGCCTCCTCGGTGAACTCCAGCTCCACGCCGTCCATCGCGAGGAGCGTGCGGTACTGCCCGACCGGTGCGTCGCGCGGCTCGGTGAGGATCCGCGTCAGCGCCGCCCGGTCCGGGGCCCGCAGGGTCGAGATCACCGGGAGGCGGCCGACCAGCTCCGGGATCAGCCCGAACTCCAGCAGGTCCTGGGGCATGACCCCGGCGAGCGGGTCCCGCTCCTCGCGTTCCCGGCGGGTGCGGATCGCGGCGCCGAACCCGCTGCCCGAGCGCTCGGTCCGCCGTTCGACGATCCGTTCCAGGCCGTCGAAGGCGCCCCCGCAGATGAAGAGCACGCCGGTGGTGTCGATCCGGAGGAACTCCTGCTGGGGGTGCTTGCGCCCCCCGTCGGGGGACACGTTCGCGACGGTGCCCTCCAGGATCTTGAGCAGGGCCTGCTGCACGCCCTCCCCGGAGACGTCCCGGGTGATGGACGGGTTCTCGCTCCTGCGGGCGATCTTGTCGATCTCGTCGATGTAGACGATGCCGGTCCCGGCCCTGGCGACGTCGCCGTCGGCGGCCCGGATCAGTCCGAGCAGGATGTTCTCCACGTCCTCCCCGACGTACCCGGCCTCGGTGAGCGCGGTGGCGTCGGCGATCGCGAACGGGACGTCCAGCATCCGGGCGAGCGTGCGGGCCAGGTGGGTCTTGCCGGAGCCGGTCGGGCCGACCATCAGGACGTTGGACTTGGCGAGCTCGACCGGGCCGTCCCTGCCGTCCCCCGCCGCCGCCGACCGCAGCCGCTTGTAGTGGTTGTGGACGGCCACCGCGAGCGTCCTGCGGGCGTTCTCCTGGCCGACCACGTACCGGCCGAGGAAGTCGTCGATCTCCCTGGGCGCCGGCACCCGCGCCGGCCCGGCCGGCGGGACGTCCTCGCGGTCCTCCTCCATGAGCTCGGTGCACACCGCGATGCACTCGTCGCAGATGTGGACACCGGCCGGGCCCGCGATCAGCCGTGCGACCTGCCTGTTGCTCTTGCCGCAGAACGTGCACCTCGGCAGGGCGCCTCGGTCACCGATGCGTGCCATGGAAAGCGTCTCCTCGATGTTCGCGCTCCGGGAAAGGGGCCGGGGCCGGGCCCCCGGGTCGCCGGGGACGGCCCGGTGGGTACGGGGGCCGGCCCGGCGGTGTCACAGGGTCACGGGAAGCGAGACCAGGCGCCAGGTCCCCGGGTCGAGGGCGCGCCCGGCCCCCTCCCGGGGCGGCACGGACGCCAGGTCCGGGAAGCGGCGCAGCAGTTCGGTGATCGCGACCTCGGTCTGCACCCGGGCCAGCGAGGCCCCCAGGCAGAAGTGCGGGCCGTGGGCGAACCCGAGGTGGCCGGGCGCCCCGGCGGGCCTGGTGAGGTCGACCCGGTCGGGGCCGTCGAACGCGCGCGGGTCGCGGTTGGCGGCGGCGATGACGGCGGTGACGGGCTCGCCCCTGCGCACCGGCGTGCCGAAGAGCTCGACGTCCTCGGTGGCGTAGCGGGGGATCGACAGCAGCACCGGGCCGCACCAGCGGGTCAGCTCGTCGACGGCGCGGGGCATCAGGGAGGGGTCCTCGCGGAGCGCGCCGAGCTGTTCGGGGTGGGTGAGCAGGAACTCCACCGCGTTGGCGATGAGGTTGGCGGGCGTCTGCCCGGCCAGGACGAGGTGCCAGACCAGGGTGACGAGCTCGACGTCGTCGAGCCGGTCGCCGTCCTCGGTCTGGGCGCGGACGAGGTCGGAGAGCAGGTCGTCACCGGGCTCCTCGCGCCGCAGCGCGACCGCGGCCTTGGCGCCCTCGATGATGCCGGGAACGGCCGCGGTGAACTCGGGACCCATGACCGACGCCACGGTGAGGCCGTACGCGCGCCAGCGCGGGCGGTCGGACTCGGGGATGCCGACCAGCTCACAGATCACGTCCATCGGCAGCGGCCTGGCGAAGTGCGGCAGCAGGTCCACCGTGCCGTTCTCGGCGTGTTCCGGCAGGGCGTCGAGCAGGCGGGCGACGAGCGGCTCGATCCTCGGCCGGAACCGCTCGGCGCGGCGCGCGCTGAACGCGGGCGAGACCAGCCTGCGCAGCCGGCCGTGCTCGGTCCCGTCCATCTCGCTCATGGTCCGCATGTAGGGCACGCAGTCCTCGGGGACGTCGGGCCGCATGAAGCTGCCGGCGGTGATCTCGAACCGCGGGTCGCTCAGCATCGTCCTGGCGTCCTCGTGGCGGGTGACGGCCAGCATGGGGCCGAAGCCCGGTGCCGACAGCCGCGCCAGCGGTGACCGCTCCCGCGCCCGGCCGTAGACGGCGAAGGGGTCGCGCATCACCTCCGGGTCGGTGAGCAGGATCTCCGGGATCTCTGGGATCCCCGGGCCATCCGGGGCCTGGTCCACGTGCCGGTCGGCTGCGGTCATACGTCCTCCCGATTTCGGATGGTCACATCATATGATCTCATCATCTGAGTGGTGACGGTATCTTGGATCGGAATCGGCGGCAACGTGAGGCGGGAGGGCGATGGGCCGGCTCAGCAGGGCGCAGTCGCAGGAGCACAACCGCGCCAGGGTGTTGGCCGCGGCCAGGGAGGAGTTCGCCGAGCGCGGCTTCCGGGACGCCAAGATCGACGGCATCGCCGAGCGCGCCGAGCTCACCCGGGGCGCGGTCTACTCGAACTTCTCCGGCAAACGGGCGCTGTACTTCACGGTCCTGGCCGACCTTGCCGAGCGCGGTCCCGAGCCGCCGCACCAGGAACCCGGCCTCACCCCCCGCGAGGCCCTCGGCGCGCTGGCCCGCGCCTGGCTGGCCAGGCTCCCCCTCACCACCGACGAGCCCCGCGGTCTCGCCCGGCTCGGCATGGAGCTGATGCCCGAGATCCTCGCCGACGAGCGGCTCCGGCTGCCGTTCGCGCAGCTGATGAAACTCGACGCGATCCTGCTCGGGCTGGCCCTGGAGGGGCTGCGCCCGTCCGCGCCGTCCGCCGGAGGGCTGGTGTGGATGGCCGAGGCCGCGCTCACCACCCTGCACGGGGCGAGCCTGATGGCCGCCGCCGCGCCCGGCTTCACCGAGCCGTTCAACATCGTCAGCGCCTGCGAGCACCTGACGGAACTCGATCTCGACGACCGCCGGTTCGCCACCCCGTGGAACACCCGGGCGCGACCGGCCGACGAGCCCTGGTCACCGCCCGAGGCGGCGGACGCGGTACGCGGCGAGCCCGCGCCGCTCGCCGGCGACGGCGTGGTGGCGATCCTCGGCCTGCACCGGCTGGAGGCCGTCGAGGAGGCCGTACGGGCGGCCCCGCCGGGGGTCGCGATCACCGCCGTCGTGGTCACCGGCGGTTCCGACGAGCTGGCCCCGCTGGCCCGGCTGGCCGTCGCCGACCTCTGCGGCTGCCTGCGCCAGGCGTTCCCGCGCCCGGCCTGGCCGCGGCTGCGGGTGGTCCTCGACGGGTCGGGCGCGATCGCCGCCGCGGCCGGCCTGCCCGCCGCAGGCGAGGGGACCGAGTCCGCGGTACGCGTCGAGGCCGGCCGGATCGTGCTGCGCGCCGACGGCCGCGGTGCGTGCCACAGGGTCGCCTCGGCCACCGCGGGGACCCGTACCGCCGACGCCGGCACCGGCACCGACGCGGCCACCGGCACCGATCCCGATGTGACCACCGGCACCGGCACGGTTCCGCCCGGCCGGGCCCCGTCGGACGGCCCGGTCCCCCCGGGACGGGCGGGGCACCGCGGCTGACCTGCGGGACCGCTCCGGGGGCCACCCGGGGGCGGCATGTTCTCAGCGCAGCGGTACGCGCCAGACCAGCCGGGTCCCGCCGGTCGCGGACGCGCCCGCCTCGAAGGAGCCTCCCAGCGCCGTGGCCCGGTCGCTCATGTTGCGCAGGCCGCTGCGCCTGCCCTGACCGGGAAGCCCGACCCCGTCGTCGGTGACGATGAGGGTGAGGGTGTCGTCGGCGGCCTCGGCGAAGACGTCGGCCCGGGTCGCCCTGGCGTGGCGCACGATGTTGGACAGCGCCTCGCGCAGCACGGCCAGCAGGTGCTCGGCGACCGGTTCGGGGACCTTGTTGTCGAGCTGGCCCTCCATCCGCAGGCCCGGCATGAAGCCCAGGTGCCCGCGCGCGCCCTCCACCAGCTCCACGATCCACGCGCGCAGGCTCGGATCGGCGGCCTGGCGAGGGGTCTGCAGGGCGAAGATGGTCGAGCGGATCTGCCGGATCGTCTCGTCCAGCTCGTTGATCCCGTGCTGGAGACGGTCGGACGCCTCGGGGTGCTCGACGAACCGCACGATGCTCATCAGCGTCATCGCCACCGCGAACAGGCGCTGGATGACCACGTCGTGCAGGTCCTTGGCGATCCGGTCGCGGTCCTCCAGCAGGCCCAGCCGCTCGGCGTCCTGGCGGGCCTCGGCCAGCTCAAGCGCGATCGCCGCCTGACCGGCGAAGGAGTGCAGGGTGCGCAGCTCGGTGGGGTTGAACGGGATGCGCCCCGGCCGCTTGCCCAGCGTCAGCACCCCGCGTACCGCACCGGTGGCCCCCAGCGGCACCGCGGCCACCGGTCCCACCGACAGCCGGTCGGACAGCGCGTCCGGCAGGCCCGCCTCGGACAGGGCGCTGACCATGAGGGGTTCCCCGCTCGACAGGGCCCGCCCGGCCAGCGAGCCCTCCACGTCCACCTCGGCCCCGCCGGCCCCTTCGACCTCCTCGGCCTCCGGACCGTCGGCGATCACCACCCGCAGGATCTTCCGGTCCCGGTCCGGGAGCATGATCATCGCGATGTCGGCGCCGGCCAGGCCCCGTGCCCGGTTCGCCATCAGGGTCAGCACCTCGTGCGGCTCGGCCCCCGACAGCAGACCGGTCGTGACCTCGGCCGACGCCTGCAGCCACATCTCCCGCCGCCGGGTCTCCTCGTACAGCCGCGCGTTCTCGATGGCCACGCCCGCCGCGCTGGCCAGCGCGGACACGATCGCCTCGTCCTCCTCGTCGAACTCCCCGCCGCCGCGCTTCTCGGTGAGGTACAGGTTGCCGAACACCTCGTCGCGCACCCGGATCGGCACCCCCAGGAAGGACCCCATGGGCGGGTGGCCGGGCGGGAACCCGTAGGAGGCCGGGTGGTCGGTGATGTGCGCCAGCCGCAGGGTCTGCGGTTCCTTGATCAGCAGCCCCAGCAGGCCCAGCCCGTGCGGCCAGTGCTCGATCCGGGCGATCTCCTCCTCGTCCAGGCCCACCGGGACGAACTGCACCAGCGTGCTCTCCTGCCCGACCACGCCCAGGGCTCCGTAGGTGGCGTCGACCAGTTCGGTGGCGGTCTCCACGATGCGGCGCAGCACCACCTCCAGGTCGAGGTCGCTGCCCACCGAGACGACCGCCTCCAGCAGCGCGTGCACCCGGTCCCGGGTGGCCAGCACCGCCTCCAGACGCCCCTGCAGCTCTGACAGCAGCTCGTCCAACCGCATGTTCGGGATCAGGGAACGCGACTCCTTTTCCGTCATAGGGGGAAGTGTGGCATCCGGCGGCACCGCGGCCCACCTCGTCCGGGGTTCACAGGTACGGCGCCGGGACGCGGGCCAGGTCATCGGACCGGAAGGCCGGGGCGCCCCTGACGTCCACCACCCCGTCGACCTCGCGGACGGCCTCCAGCAGCGGCGCGACCTGCGAGCGCCGGGCGACCTCGCCGCCCAGCGTCACGACACCCGTCTCCACCTCGACGGTGACCTGCCCGCCGGGAAGGTGCAGGCCTCGTCGTGCCCCGTCGTGCCCCGCCGTGCCCGCTGCCCCGTCCCCGTCGTGTCCCCGTCGTGTCCCCGTCGTGTCCCCGTCGTCCCCGGCTCGGCCGGTCGTGCCCGGCGGTAACGTTTCCTCTGAGGGGACGTCTCCCTCGCGAGGCCGGAGTGAAGGGGATCGACCGTGGAGGAGCGTATGGGCGAGCAGGGTGCGGCCGGCGACGGGCACGGGGGCGTTCCCGGCGCACTGGAGACGCTCGACCGGCAGGAGTGCCTGCGGCTGATCGCCCCGGGCGGGGTGGGCCGGGTCGCCTTCGACGACCAGGGCGGACCGGTGATCCTCCCGGTCAACTACGTGCTGCACGAGGAAACGGTGATCTTCCGTACCGCCGTGGGCGGCCCCTTCGACGCGGGCCTGCGGACCGGCGTGGAGGGCGTCGAGTTCAAGATCGCCTTTGAGGTCGACCAGCTCGACGCCGCCGCCAGCGAGGGGTGGAGCGTGCTGGTACGCGGTGGCGTGCACCACGTCTCCGACCCCGAGGAGCTGGCCGCGGCACAGGCCACCGGCGTACAGCCCTGGGCCGGCGGGGAGCGGACGCTCTACGTCCGGATCTCGGCCAACGAGATCACCGGCCGCCGGGTCCACGGCGGCCGATGACGACGGTGGCGTCCAGCTCCTCGGAACGGGCCACCTTCGCCTCCAGCCCGTTCCGGGCGAAGGCCGCCACGGTCCGCGGCGCCTGCCGCTCGCTCGTCTCGACCAGCAGGTGACCGTCCGGCGCCAGCCAGAGCGGCGCCCCGGCGGTCACCCTCCGCTGGACCTCGACGCCGTCCTCGCCGCCGTCGAGGGCCACCAGCGGCTCGTGCACCCGGGCCTCGGCGGGCAGCGACCCGATGGCCTCGGTGGGCACGTAGGGCGCGTTGGCCACCAGAAGATCGACCCGGCCGCGCAGCACCGCGGGCAGCGGCTCGTACAGGTCACCCTCGTAGACCCGCCCGCCGTCGCCCACGTTGCGGCGAGCGCACCGCACCGCGGCGGGATCGATGTCCACGGCGTACAGCTCGATGTCGTCCAGGGCCGCGACCAGCGCGGCGCCCACCGCACCGGAGCCGCAGCACAGGTCGACGACCACCCTCGGCAGGGCCGGACGGTCGGGACGGGCGGGAAGGGCACCGCGGGCCAGGGCGACGGCCCGGTGCACCAGGAACTCGGTGCGGCGGCGCGGCACGAACACCCCCGGATCCACCGCCATCCGCGTGCCGCAGAACTCCGCCCAGCCCAGGACGTGTTCCAGCGGCAGGCCCTCGGCCCGCCGCTCCACCATCCCGGCGAGATCGGCGGGCGTGCGGGCGGTGGACAGCAGCAGCTCCGCCTCCTCCTCGGCGAAGACACAGCCGGCGGCACGGAGCCTGGAGACGACGACGGGCAAGGACAGAAGCGACGGAAGAAGCGACATGGAGAACCTTTCGGGAAGCCCACGGGGCTCCCTCGGTCTCCTATGCCGGACGGACCGCGCGGATGCGAGAAGGGAGCACCCGACCTGATGCAGCGGTAATGGGTCTCACCTCCTCGGTAGGTCCTGCGGACGGGGCAACACTACCCGATCCGGGTCAGAGCCGGGGGGTGGCGTGCGGCGAGCCCTTGAGCTCGTGGAAGGCGGGGGTCCCGGCCACCAGCAGCGTCCCGTCCCACAGGCGGCCGGCCTGCTCCCCCGTGGGGACCTGCGAGAGCACGGGACCGAAGAACACGACGCGCTCCCCGTCCGCACCGGTGACCGCCACCACCGGCGTGCCCACGTGCTCGCCGATCAGGCCGATGCCCTCGGCGTGCGAGGCGCGTATCGCCTCGTCGTAGGCGGTCGACGCACCGGCCTCGGCCAGGTCGAGCGGCAGGTCCGCGGCGGTCAGCGCGTCGTGCAGGGAGTCGGGCCACTGCTGCCCGTGCGCGCGCCCGGCGGTCCACATCGCGGTGTAGAACCGCGCGAGGGCCTCCTGCCCGTACCGCTCCAGCACGGCGGCGCAGACCCGCACCGGCACCCACAGGTAGCCCTCGGTGTCCCCTTCGGGGTCGTCGTCGCGGCCCTCGTTGAGCACCGACAGGCTCATCAGGTGCCAGCGCACCTCGACGGGACGGACCTTCCGTGCCTCCAGCAGCCACCGGGAGGTGATCCAGGTGTAGGGGCAGGAGGGGTCGAACCAGAAGTCCGCGATCGCCTTGTCCGTCATCGCACGCTCTCCGCTCGTCGTCACCGGCGCCATGGCCGCCTCACGCACCGCTCCCCCGCGCGGCCCCGCGAGAGGCGGGCCGGTCGGGGGCGGGGCACCGCGGGGTCGCCCCCGTCCTGGCGCAGTGTACGGAGCCCGCGGCGAAGGCGCGTGCCGCCGCGCCATCGTGACGTCCGGACACCAGGACACCCGGACACCCGGACGCGTGGACACCCGGCGCCCGGACGTCCGGACACCCGGGCGTCGCACCGTGACGTCGCGCCACCGCACCGGTGACGTCGTGGGGCCGTTCGGAGGCCGAAGGGGAACGCGCCGGGCGCATCAAGCCGACGCGTCAGACCGGGCCGGACGCGCCCGGTGCGGACCCGGCCGGTTCGTAGGTCGCGATCACCACACCGGTGGTCGTGGTCACGGAGTCGGCGAGCCGCAGGGCGTCGAAGGCGCCGTCCTCCGCGAACAGGCGCCGTCCGGCTCCCAGCACCAGCGGGTGGATCAGCAGGACGTACCGGTCGACGAGCCCGCGCCGCATCAGCGACCGGAGCAGGTCTCCGCTGCCGAGCACCACCAGGTCACCCCCGGGCTCCTTCCTGAGGCGGGCCACCTCGTCCGCGGCGTCACCGGCCATGAGGACGGAGTTGGCCCAGGGCAGCGGCTCCCGCAGTGTCCTGGACGCGACGTACTTGGGCGTGGCGGCGAGTACCTCGGTGAAGGGGTTGTCCCGCTGCCTGGGCCAGAAGCCGAAGAAGTCCTCGTAGGTCCTGCGGCCGAGCACCAGTGCCCGCGTCCGGCTCATCCCCTCGCCCATCACCCGGCCCGCGACCTCGTCGCTGTAGGGCCGGCTCCACCCGCCGTGCTCGAACCCGCCGCGCGGGTCCTCGTCGGCCCGGCCGGGGGCCTGCATCACGCCGTCGAGCGATATGTTGTTGACCGTCACGACGATGCTCATCGTCTCTCCGCTTCAGGGGTCCCGCCGGCCCGGTGCCGGCGTCTCACCCCCTACACGAACGGCCGTCGCGCGGATCGACACCGGAGGCGGCGAGATCGGAGCCGCGTGACCGGACGCCCCGGAGGACGCCCGGTCCTCTCAGCGGCGCCGGCCCGAGCGGGGCAGGGGCCTGGTCTTCTGCGAACCGTAGGCGCGCCTGCCGCCGCGCCCCTGCTCGACCTGGGCGCGCTGCTTGCGCCGGCCCAGCAGCCAGCCCACTCCCAGGACGGCCAGGCCCAACGGCGTACGGGCCAGCCAGCGTGCCACCACGACCTTGAAGAACTTTCTCATGGGACGGTTCCTGCCCTGGGAAGAGCCGATTAGACGAGGGGCACGCAGAACGATGCGGTGAACTCCCGGCCGGTACGTCACCCGTTCCGGCTCACGGCCGCCTCGATCCCGTCCAGGAACACGGCGAGCCCGGCCGCGAAGGTCTCCCTGGCCTCCTGCTCCAGGTAGGGGACGGTCTCGTCCTCGGAGCGGTAGGCTCCCTCGCCCTCCATCCAGGTCAGGACGGGGAAGCGGTCGGCGAAGTCGGGGGCGACCTCCTGCAGCAGGGCCGAGCGGGCGTACCACCACTCGTCGTCGGACACCCCGGTCTCGGCCGGGGCCCGCCGGGTCTCCGCGATCGTCTGCGCCGCCCCGCGCACGAAGTGCGTCAGCGCGCCGACGACGCGGCGCAGCACGCCGGCCGGCAGCCCGGTCTCGCGGAGCGCGCGCAGCACCGTCTCCAGCATGACGTACTCGTTGGGGCCGAGCACGGGGCGCGCCGGGGAGACCTGCAGCACCCACGGGTGCCGCAGGTAGAACTCCCAGACGTCCTCGGCCCAGGCGGTCACGGCCGCCCGCCAGCCCGCCGTGAGGTCGTAGCCGGTGGGCAGCTCGGCCAGCGCGTGGTCGTACATCAGCTCGACCAGCTCGCTCTTGCTGGGGACGTAGGTGTAGAGGGCCATGGCGGTGCGCCCGAGCCGCTCGCCCACCGCGCGCATGGACAGGGCGGCCATCCCCTCGTCGTCGGCGACGGCGATGCCCGCCGCCACGATCAACTCCACGCTCAGCGCGGGTTTGGGCCCGGGACGCGCCTGCGGGGGGTCGGTGACGCGCCAGAGCAGGGCCATGGAGCGGTGCGCGTCACCCTGTCCGGCGAAGACCGTCACTTGCAACTCCTTACGACATAAACTAACTTGTCCGGGCCATCTCCTTACACCCTAAGGATATCAATGAGAAGGTTCGCATTCCCGTCCGACCGGCCGGCTCCCGGCGGTCGCGCCCGGTGGCGGGCCCGCGCCGCGGACGGTCACGACGTGATCGAGGTCCGCGGGGCCAGGGAGAACAACCTGGCCGACGTCTCCCTGGACATCCCCAAGCGCCGCCTGACCGTCTTCACCGGCGTCTCCGGGTCCGGGAAGTCCTCGCTGGTCTTCGGCACGATCGCCGCGGAGTCGCAGCGCCTGATCAACGAGACCTACACCGCCTTCGTCCAGTCGTTCATGCCGAGCCTGGGCCGGCCCGACGTCGACTCGCTGCGCAACCTGAGCGCGGCGATCATCGTCGACCAGGAGCGGATGGGCGCCAACTCCCGGTCCACGGTCGGCACGGCGACCGACGCCCAGACCATGCTGCGGATCGTCTTCAGCCGGATCGGCGTCCCGCACGTCGGCACCTCGAGCGCGTTCAGCTTCAACAGCGCCGAGGGCATGTGCCCGGAGTGCGAGGGGCTCGGCCGGGTGTCGGACATCGACGTCGGCGCCTTCGTCGACACCGGCCTCTCGCTCAACGAGGGGGCGATCACGGCGCCCAACTTCACCGTGGGCTCCTGGTACTGGCAGAACACCGCCCTGTCCGGCTTCTTCGACCCCGACGTCAAGCTCAGGGACTACACCCCGGCCCAGTGGGACGACCTGCTGAACAGGCCCGCCACCAAGATCAAGATCGGGACCACGAACACCACCTACGAGGGACTGCTGGTCAAGCTCCGGCGGACCTACCTCGGCAAGGACCGCGAGTCGCTGCAGCCGCACGTCCGGGCGTTCGTCGACCGGGTCGTGACCTTCACCGGCTGCCGCGCGTGCGGCGGCACCCGGCTCAACCCCGCGGCGCTGGCCTCCAGGATCGACGGCCGCAACATCGCCGAGTGCTCGGCCATGCAGATCAGCGACCTGGCCGCCTTCGTCGCGGGCATCGAGGACGCGTCGGTGGGGCCGCTGATCGCCACCCTGCGCAACACGCTGGACTCGCTGGTGGAGATCGGGCTGGGCTACCTGAGCCTGGACCGCGAGTCCGCCACCCTGTCCGGTGGCGAGGCCCAGCGGGTGAAGATGGTCCGCCACCTCGGCTCCAGCCTGACCGACGTCACCTACGTCTTCGACGAGCCCACCGTGGGCCTGCACCCGCACGACATCGAGCGGATGAACGGGCTGCTGCTGCGCCTGCGCGACAAGGGCAACACGGTCCTGGTCGTCGAGCACAAGCCCGAGACGATCGAGATCGCCGACCACGTGGTCGACCTGGGTCCGGGCGCGGGCACGTCCGGGGGACGGATCTGCTACACCGGGGACGTGGCCGGCCTGCGGCGCTCGGGCTCCCTCACCGGCCGTCACCTGGACCACCGGGCCCGGCTGCGCGAGCGGGTGCGCCGGCCCGCCGAGTGGCTGCCGATCAGGGGCGCCGACCTGCACAATCTCAGGAAGGTGGACGTCGACGTCCCGCTCGGCGTGCTGACCGTGGTCACCGGCGTGGCGGGCTCGGGCAAGAGCTCGCTGATCCACGGGTCGCTCCCCCGACGCCCGGACGTGGCCGTGGTCGACCAGAGCCCGATCCGCGGCTCCCGGCGCAGCAATCCTGCCACCTACACCGGGCTGCTGGACCCGATCCGCACCGCCTTCGCGAAGGCCAACGGGGTACGGGCGGCCCTGTTCAGCGCCAACTCCGAGGGGGCCTGCCCCAACTGCAAGGGCATCGGCCTGGTCTACACCGACCTGGCGATGATGGCCGGGGTGGCGTCGGTGTGCGAGGAGTGCGAGGGCAGGAGGTTCACCCCCGAGGTGCTGACCCACAGGTTGCGCGGCAAGGACATCAGCGAGGTGCTGGCCATGTCGGTGACCGAGGCGCGCGACTTCTTCGGGGCGGGTGCGGGCTCCGGCGCGGCGCGGGCCGTCCTGGACCGGCTCTCCGACGTGGGCCTGGGCTACCTCGGCCTGGGCCAGCCGCTGACCACGCTGTCCGGTGGCGAGCGGCAGCGGCTCAAGCTGGCCATCCGGATGGCGGACAGGGCCACGACGTACGTGCTGGACGAACCCACCACCGGCCTGCACCTGGCGGACGTGGACCAGCTGCTTGCGCTGCTCGACCGGCTCGTCGACGACGGCAACACGGTCGTCGTCATCGAGCACCACCAGGCCGTGATGGCCCACGCGGACTGGATCATCGACATGGGTCCGAGGGCCGGTCAGGACGGCGGCCGGGTGGTCTTCACCGGCACGCCCGCCGAGCTCGTCGCCCGGGGGGACTCGCTCACCGCCCGGCACCTGCGCGTCTACCTGGGGAAGAACACCGGCTGACCGTTCGAGCCCGGCCCGCGCGGCACGTGGCCGCCGGGCGAGCACGGGAACGGGCCCGGGGCGGGGGGGGGGGGGGGGGGGGGGGGGGGGGGGGGGGGGGGGGGGGGGGGGGGGGGGGGGGGGGGGGGGGGGTGGGAGGGGAGGTGGGGGGGGGCTTGGGG
>NZ_JBVJIA010000018.1:133949-187892 GCF_055586505.1 Streptosporangium sp. NPDC050148
CGTCCCTCCCTCCCCCCCCCCCCCCCCTCCCCCCCCCCCCCCCCCCCCCCCCCCCCCCCCCCCCCCCCCCCCCCCCCCCCCCCCCCCCCCCCCCCCCCCCGCCCCCGCCGGTGCGCGAAGGGCGGTCAGCGCTGCCAGACCCGTACGTAGTCGACCTTGAAGTCGGCCGGGAAGACGGTGGTGGCGTCCGGGTCGCCCAGCCATCCGCCGACCTGGAAGTTCAGCCGCAGGTTGAACTTCCGCTTGTAGTTCAGGTCGCCGCCGAGGGTGTCCTTGAGCCAGGTGGGCGTGTTGCCCTCGCGGCGCCAGATCTCCTTGCCGTCGACGTACCAGCGGATCACGCCCGGCTCCCACTCGGTGGTGTAGGTGTGGAAACCGTCGCCCGGGTACCCGCTCGGGAAGGTGTACCGGAAGTCGTTCTTGGTGGGCGTGTAGTCACGGAAGATCGCCGCCGTCGAGGCCCGGTAGTACTGCGGGCCGCCGGGGAGCTCGGTGACGTCGATCTCGCCGTTGCCCCCGTCGTCGGGACGCATCCAGAACGCGGGCCACAGGCCCTTGGAGTTGTTCGGCCCGTTCGGGGACTTCGCGCGGATCTCGAACCGGCCGTAGGTGAACGACGCCTTGCCCCTCATGGTGTCGAGGTAGCCGGTCGAGTAGTGGCGGGTCGTACCGGCGCAGGTACGGTCCTCCTTGAGCGCCCGCATGGTCAGCACGCCGCCGCTCACGAACTGGTTCGCCGGCCTGCTGGTGATGCAGGCGCGGTCGAAGTCCAGGGAGCTGTCCCTGGTGTTCCACTTGGTGGTGTCGATCGCGGTGCCGTTGAACTCGTCGGCCCACACCAGCCGCCAGCCGGCCGGGGTCGTCGGGGTCGTCGGGGTCACCGTGGGGCTCGCCGTCGGGGTGGGCGTCGGCCTGACCGTGGGGGTCACCGTCGGCGTGGGGCCGGGCGTCGCGCCGGTGGTGTAGGAGATCACCAGGCGCGGCCGGGTCGCCGCGTTGGAGTTGTCGGCGGACGCCCAGTACGTCCGGGTGGTGCGGGTCGTCTGGCGGACGGCGAAGGTGACCGCGCCGTTGCCGGTGACGGCCGAGGAGACGTCCCAGGCGTTGTAGCCCTTGGTGACCGCGGCGTTGGAGTCCAGCGCGGCGCCGAGCGCCGGCCGGCTCGCCCAGGTGCCGGTGCCGGAGGCTCCGCCGTCGGCCTCGTGCGCGGTGGTCGTGGTGCCCGTGAAGGGGTTCCAGGAGTACAGCTCCAGGCGGGCCGTCACGCCGGTGGCGCCCGCGGGCAGGCCGGTGACGTTGAAGCCGACGACCGCGTCCCGCTGCCCCGAGGAGTTCCCGTCGCAGGACTGCGGGCAGGTCGCCAGGGTCGTCCTGGCGCTGCCGTCGCCGTCCTGGGCGACCTGCGAGTAGGTGGTGTCGGCGGCCGGTTTGATCGTGACGCTCGCCGCCGCGGCGGTGGCCGTGCCACTGCCGCAGAGCGTCATGACACCGGTCGCGGCCAGAAGCGCCGCGACCGCGCGTTTCCTCAAGAAGAGTGACCCCGTCGAACGCGGATGAGTCATCTTCCGCCCCCTTGAACATCGTCGGGCCGCCGCTGCAAGCGGCCGTTGATCATGTGAACGGGACGAACCTAACAGTGAAAATCCGGCCTCGACGCTTTTCCGTGTTTTGGACGGTTCCATAGTGAAAAGGAGTGCGCGGGCTCCCGGTGGAGGGCGTCACCGCGGGGTCGCGGTCTCAGGCGAACAGGGCCCGCCCCCAGTAGTCGCCGGCGTCGCGCACGCCCGGCGGGCAGGCGAACAGGGCGCTGGAGACGTGCCTGATGTACTCGTTGAGGGAGTCGGCCTCGGCCAGGGAGCGCTGCACGGTGACGAACTGCCGGTGCGGGTCGCGCTGGTAGGACATGAAGAACAGCCCGGCGTCCAGCCGGCCGAGCCCGTCGGAGCCGTCCACGTAGTTGTAGCCGCGGCGCAGCAGCCGCGCGCCGCCGTTGTTCGACGGGTGCGCCAGCCGTACGTGCGCGTCGTCCTTGATCAGGGCCTGCCCGTCGGGACCCTTGGCGGCGAAGTCGATCGTGTCGAACTCGGCCTTGCGGCCCAGCGGGGCGCCCTCGCCCTTGTCGCGGCCGAAGATCTGCTCCTGCTCGGACAGCGGCGCCCGGTCCCACGTCTCGATCAGCATCCGGATCTTGCGGGTGACCAGGTAGCTGCCGCCGGTCATCCAGTCGGGGCCGTCGCCCGGCGCCACCCACAGGTGGTCCCTCAGCAGCGCCACGTCCTCCAGCTTGAGGTTGGCGGTACCGTCCTTGAAGCCCATCAGGTTGCGCGCCGTCGCCTGCGAGCGCGAGGTCGAGGACGTACGGCCGAAGCCGAGCTGGGTCCAGCGGACCGAGACCCGGCCGAAGCCGATGCGCGCCAGGTTGCGGACGGCGTGCACCGCGACCTGCGGGTCGTGCGCGCACGCCTGCACGCACAGGTCACCGCCGGAGATGTCCTTCACCAGCGCGTCGCCGGGCAGGTGCGGCAGGTCGGCCAGCGCGGCCGGCCTGCGCGACGTCAGCCCGAACCGGTCGTCGAACAGCGAGCCTCCGAAGCCGACCGTCAGCGTCAGCCCGGAGGCCGGCAGCCCGAGCGCCTCGCCGGTGTCGTCCGGCGGTGCCTCGCGGTCCCCGCCGACCGCCCCGAACACCCCGGCCTCCTGCCCCCGCGTCATCCGGGCCGCGGCCGCGGTCCACTCCTGCAGCAGGTCGTCCAGCTCGGCCCTGTTCCCGGTGACCACGTCGAACGAGACGAAGTGCAACCTGTCCTGCGCCGGGGTGACGATGCCCGCCTGGTGCTCGCCGTAGAAGGGGATCGGGTCGGCGGCGGAGGCGGGGGGCGGGGCGGGTGCCGGTTCGGGCCCGCCGGAGGCAGCGCGCACCACGATCGCGCCGGCACCGGCGGCCGCCGCCCCCGCGGCGCCCATGCCCAGCAGTTTCCTGCGGCTGATCCGCCCGCTCATCGCCCCTGCCTCCCGCGGGTCACTTCGCCACCACCGCGGCGATCCTGCTGATCGGCTCGGAGAGCGCGTTGATCGCGTCCGAGAGCTTCCTGAGGTCGTCCTTGGACAGCTCGGTGTGCAGCTTCCAGCCGTCGCCCTTGCGGTGCGCGCCGAGCGCCGCCTCGGCCGCGGCGAACCTCTCGTCCAGCGTCGTGACCAGCTCGGGGGCGCGCTGCTCCAGGACCGGGCGGAGCGCCTGCACCGCCGCCTTGGACCCCTGCAGGTTGGCGTCGAAGTCCCACAGGTCGGTGTGGGAGTAGCGGTCCTCCTCGCCGGTGATCTTTCCGGAGGCGACCTCGTCGAGCAGCCCCTTGGCGCCGTTGGCCAGCAGCACCGGTGAGAGCTCGGCGGCGTTGGCCTTCTCCACGATGGTCGTGATGTCGGCCATCAGCTTGTCGGCGACGGGCCCGTCCTCGCTGATGTCCCCGGTGACCCAGAGGTCCTTCTCGATGCGGTGGAAACCGGTCCACTCCTCGCCTTCGGCCACGTCGTTCTCCCGGGCGTCGATGGCCGGGTCGAGGTCGCCGAAGATCTCCGCGACCGGCTCGATCCGCTCCCAGTAGGTCCGCGAGACCGGGAAGAGCGCCTTGGCCTTCTTGACGTCCTTCGCCTTGACCGCGTCCACGAACTCCTGCGCCTTGGTCAGCAGGGTGTCGCTCTGCGACTTGATGTAGCGCTTGTAGCCGGCGGTGGCCGCCGCGAGCTGCGCGTCGTCGCTGAGCGGCTTGTGCTCGCCGGTGACCTTGAGCGGCCCGCGGACGCCCTTGCCGATCATGCCGGGCTTGCAGGCGGTCTGGTAGGTGCCGGGGGGCAGCTCGATGATCACCTCACGGGTCAGGCCGGGCACGATGTTCTCCACCTCGCCCATGACCCGGTCACCGGCCGCGTAGACGTAGAACTCGGTCACCTTGGTGCCGCCGTTGGTGACGGCGAACGTCGAGGTCCCGGCCGGGACCTCGGTGACGGCGACCTTGCACTCGGTGTCGCTGGCGGCCACCGCGACGGGACCGCCCGCGGCCGGGGCCGCCGAGGCGGCCGACGTCCCGGCGCCGGGGGCGGGATCGGAGGCGCAGGCGGTGAGGCCGGCGAGCGCGAGCACGCCGGTGACGATGGAGACGGAGGTGCGCATGGTCGTTCCGTTCGGAAAGGGTCAGCCCGCGTGTTGCGGGTCGGTCGCTGAGGTCGGGGACACGGGGGCCGGGTTCCGCCGCGGCCACAGGAAGAGCACGAGCGTGGGCAGCGCGTAGGCGGCCCAGGCCACCGTCTCCAGCGCGCTCGGCTGCGGGGTGATGTTGAACATCCCGGCCAGCAGCGCCCCGTGCCAGGAGTCGGCGGGCAGCACGCCGCTGATGTCGAAGGCCTGGACGGACAGCCCCGGCAGGACGCCTGCCTCCTGCAGGTCGTGCACGCCGTACTTGAAGATGCCCGCGGCGACCAGGATCAGCAGCAGCCCGGTCCAGGTGAAGAAGACCGTCAGGTCGATGCGCATCGCGCTGTGGTAGATCGCCCAGCCCAGCGCGACCGCGGTGAGCAGGCCCAGGCTGATGCCGATCAGCGGGACGGCGGTGGTGGAGGCGCCCTGCGCCGAGGCGAAGAACAGCAGCGCGGTCTCCAGGCCCTCGCGCGCCACGGCGAGGAAGGACACGACCACCACCGCGGTCGCGCCGACCTCCAGGGCCCGGCTGAGCCTGGCGCGCAGCTCGCCGGAGAGGGTACGGGCGGCGCGGCGCATCCAGAAGATCATCCAGGTGACGAACGCGGTGGCCAGCAGCGAGGTGATCGCCTCGAACAGCTCCTGCTGCCGGTACTCCAGGCGGGCGACGGTGAAGGTCAGCAGCGCGCCGAACGCGACCGACAGCACCAGGGCGGCGCCGACGCCGGCCCACACCAGGGGCAGCCGGTCCCGCCGGTCGCTCTTGACCAGGAGGGCGACGAGCACGGAGACGACGAGGGTGGCCTCCAGGCCCTCACGCAGTCCGATGAGATAGCTGGCGAACACCGTCACTCCATGAGAACCGAAAACCGCGACCATATTAGGTTAGGACAACCTTAGTCAGGGGGACGGAACGACTCTCGGGCGGGGTGGTCACGGACGGCCGGAGCGGTCCCGGCCGGGGTGCGGTGCCCTCTCGCGGTCCCTCCCCGGCGGTACCCCTCTCGCGGAACCCCCGCGGTGTCCCCTCGTGGCGCCCTGTCGCGGTGCCGTCCGCTCACGCGCGCACGGAGCGCCAGATCCGTTCGGGCAGCAGGCGGCACGCCTCGTCCAGGTCGATGCCGGGGGCTCCGGCCAGCCACCGGCGGGCCGTCTCCGCGACCGGGCCGACGACCAGCGTCTCGGTCAGCGCGTCCGGCAGCTCCACGACCAGGCCCGCCTCGGTGTACGGCCGCAGCCGGCCCAGGATCTCGGCGAGCCTCGGCCCCGTCTCCCGCGTGACCGGCCCGGGGTGGGCGGCGAGGAACCCGGCGTAGGCGGAGGCGTGCACGAAGTGCGCGGCGGACCGGTGCTCGCGGGTGAAGCCGAGGTATCCGGTGACCACGGCGCGGATCACCCCGGCCGCCTCCCGCTCGCCCCGCCCCGGCCGCGTGGCCGCCCCGGCCCGGACGAGGTCGCGTTCGGCGTCGAGGGCGGCGATGACGGCGTCGAGCAGGCCGGACAGGCAGCGCGCGTACAGTGCCGCGGCCAGCCCGTCGAAGCTGCCGAAGTGGTGGTAGAGGCTGCCGACGCTGACGCCGCTCGTCCCGGTCACCGCGGTCATCGTGAAGCCCTCGGCGCCGTGGCGGTCGTACAGCTCCAGGGCGGCGGCCAGCAGCCGTTCCCTGGTCTCGTCGCCGCGCCTGTGCCTAGGCGACACCGGTGAGCTCCGCGGCCTGCGCCCAGAGCCTGCGCGCCAGGACGGCGTCGGCCGCCACCGGCTCCAGGGGCAGCTCGCGGTCGACGTCGAAGTAGCGCCCGGTACCGGCCCGGTCCATGGCCACCCCCAGGACCGCGGCCGCGCCCTCGGCGGGTGCCTTCCACAGCAGCTTGGCGGCCTTCAGCAGCACCCCCACCGGGCCGCCGCGGTCACCGAGCCCGGTCCTGATCACCCCCGGGTGCACGGCGTCGACCGTGACGCCCCGCTCCCTCCAGCGCGCGGCCCACAGCGGCGTCAGCGCCAGGTTGCACAGCTTGGTGTCGGCGTAGGTGCGCACCGGGGAGAAGTCCGCGCCGGTGGGCGTGCGCCCGGGGTCGGCGCGGCCCTTGACGTACAGGCCCGCGGTGACCTGGACGACCCTGGTCAGGCGGTCTTCCAGCAGGTGGTTGAGCAGGAAGGGGGCCAGGTGGTTGACGGCGAAGGACTCCTCGAACCCGTCCTCGGTGAGCCGCCGCGCCGCGGGCCAGATCCCGGCGTTGTGGATCAGCACGTCCGGGCGCGGGCAGACGGCGGCCAGTTCCCCGGCGGCGGACCGGATCCCCCGCAGGGTCGACAGGTCCGCCGTCACCAGGTCGGCGCCGAGCCGGGCCGCCTCGCCCGCCGCGGCGGGGTTCCTGGCCACGAGCACCACGCGGTGGCCGAGGCGGGCGAACTCCTCGGCCGTGGCCAGACCGATCCCGCGGTTGCCCCCGGTGATGACGACGCTGGGTCTCATGTCCGGGAGCGTACCGGATTCTAGAGAGTCTCTCTAGAATCGGTCCCCGGCTCCGGGCGGGCCGCTCAGGGTTCGGCGCCCTGGGGCACCTGCGCCGAGCGGCGGGCGATCGAGCGCACGATCTCCCCGGTGCGCACGGCGGTCATGGACAGCAGCGACGAGGCGATCCCGTGGGTGTCCTCGGTGGCCCCCTGCAGGTAGACGCCCCAGCTCTTGCCGGGGTCGACGGCGATCCGGTAGTCGCGCTCCACCAGCAGCTCGCCCGCCTCGCCGGTACGGCAGTGCTCGCGCGCCTCGCCCAGCAGGTCCAGCGGGTTGCGCTCGCGGTAGCCGGTCGCGCAGACGACCGCGTCGGCCTCGATCGTGCTCGTCTCGCCCGTGGGCAGGAAGCACAGCCGGACGCGGGCGCTCTCGCCGTCCTCGTCCACGCCGAGCAGGCGGGAGGCGTTCAGCATGCGCAGGCGCTCGACCCCGGAGACCTTCTCGGCGTAGGAGCGCCGGTAGAGCTCGTCGATGAGGTCCATGTCCACCACCGAGTAGTTGGTGTTGCGGGAGTAGGCCAGCAGCATGCGCTTGACCTCCTCGGGGGCGGTGAAGAAGTGGTCGACGGCCTCGGGGTCGAAGATGCGGTTGGCGAAGGGGCTGTCGTCGGCCGGCGAGTAGCCGTACCGGGTGAAGACCGCGCAGATCTCCGCGGAGGAGTAGGTGCGGTGCAGGTGCTCGACGGCCTCGGCCGCGCTCTGCCCGGCGCCGACCACCACGAACCGCCTGGGCTCGCGGCCGCCGAGGCCCTCCAGGCGGGCCAGCAGCTCCTCGGTGTGCCAGATCCGCTCTCCGGAGCGCACGCCGCCGGGCAGCACCGGGTCCAGCCCGACCGCGATCACCAGGTTGCGGGTCAGGCAGGTGTGCAGCTCGTCGCCGCGCTGCACGACGACCTCCAGCGTGTCGTCGTCGTGCGGGCGCACCGCCACGACCTCGGAGTCGTAGCGCACCAGGTCGGCGAAGGAGGCGGCGACCCACTCCAGGTAGTCGTGGAACTCCAGCCGGGTGGGGAACATGGTCTTGTGGTTGATGAAGTCGACCAGCCGGCCCTTTTCCTGCAGGTAGCACAGGAAGGAGTAGGGGCTGGTCGGGTTGCGCAGGGTGACCAGGTCCTTGAGGAAGTGGACCTGCATCGTGGCGCCGTCGATGAGCATGTTGCGGTGCCAGCCGAACCTGGGCTGCCTCTCGAAGAAGACCGCGTTCACGCCGGCGCCGTACTCCTCCTCCAGGGCCACCGCGAGCGCGAGGTTGGAGGGCCCGAAACCGATGCCCACGACGTCATAGACCGGGCTCGACATGTTCGCCTCTCACGTGCTGAGGAATGGTCCCCCGGAGCCGGGCGGCGGCGGGGGGAGAGCGGGTCCGCGCGAGATCCGCAGGGTCCCGCGGGAGCCCGCCCCGGGACGGCCCGCCGGGGCGGGCCCGTCCCGGGGAGGGCCGGGACGTCCGTCAGGAGGACGAGGCGGCCTTGGCGGCCTTGGCGACCTGGGGCACGAGCTGGTCGACCACGTAGGGGATCGCCAGCGGCGTCGGCGTGCGCAGCGGCCAGAACGCCTTGAGGTCCAGCGGCACGTACGAGCCGCGCTCGACCACGTCCAGGCCGGAGAACAGGGCGTTGGCCTCGATCTTCTTCTGGGTGGCGGCGTCGTCGTTGTAGTGGCTGAGCAGCACGTCGACGTCGAGGACCTTCACCTTCTCCATGCTCAGCTCGGCCGCGAAGCCCTCGCCGGGCAGGGCCTTGATCTCCTCGGGCAGCACCATCCCGAACTGGTCGAAGAGCTTGACGCTGATGTCGGCGTCGGACTTCATGACGCCGATGTTGCCGGACGGGAAGACGCTGGTGAGCGCGTACTTCTTGCCGGAGAGCTCGGGGTGGGAGGTCTTCACCGAGGCGATCTTCGCCTCGACGTCGGCGACGAGCTTCTCGCCCTCGTCGGCCTTGCCGACCGCCTTGGCGACCTGGCGGGCCACGGTCTGCCAGGAGTCCTCGGCCGGGCCGGTCTCGTAGGCGGTGGTCGGCGCGAGCTGGGACAGGCCCGCGTACTCCTTGTCGATGTAGTAGTCGCCGCCGGCCAGGATCAGGTCGGGCTTGAGGGCGGCGATCTTCTCCAGGGAGAAGCCGGCCTCGCCGGCCTTGAGCAGCTCCGGCTTCGCACCGGAGAGCCTGGGGGCGGTCCAGGGGGTGAGGCCGTCGGGCTGGATGCCGGTCAGCTCCGCCATGCCGACCGGCTGCACGCCCAGGGCGAGCAGGGTGTCCTGGTCGATCTCACCGAGGGCGACGATACGCTGGGGCGCGGATTCGATCGTGGTGGTGCCGAGCTTGTGGGTGATGGTCACCGGGAATCCGGAGCCTGCCTGGGCGGCGGGCGTCGTGGCGCTCGCGGCGGGCTGCTCGCCACCGCCTCCGCCACCGCACGCGCCGACCAGGCCGAGGCCGAGCAGGAGTGTTCCGGTGGCGAACAGACGGCGCATCGTGTCGCGCATGGGTATGGGTGTCCTTCCAGAGCTCACGAGAGCTCCCGTTTTAGGTAAGCCTCACCTAAGTTAACAATCTTTGCCCGCCCTGGGAAGCGCTTCACGACGAAGCGCTTCCCGGCGAAGCGCCTCACTCCAGGCGGTCGACGAGCTCGGCCACGCTCTGGGACGTCATCAGCGTGGCGATCCGCACCCCGGCGCACCCGGGCTCGCGCCGGATCCTGCGGACCAGCTGCATGGCCAGCAGCGAGTGACCGCCCAGGTCGAAGAAGTTGTCGTGCGGCCCGACCGCGTCCACCTCCAGGACCTCGGCGAACACCCGGCACAGCCGCTCGGTGAGGTCGTCGTCGCGCCGGGACGCCGGTCCCGTGGCGGCGGCGGTGACCGTGCGGGCCTCCAGCGTGACGGGCAGGTCGCTCAGGCGCGTCTCGGGTTCGGCCGCGACGCGTCCCAGCACGTCCAGGAGCGCCCCGATCATCGTGTCCACGGTGGCCGGGTCGAACAGGTCGGCCGAGTAGTCGACGATCAGGTGGAGCTCCTCCCCCCGCTCCCGGAAGATGAAGTCCAGGTCGAACTTGGCCGCGGGCGGGCTGAACAGCGCCTCCCGCTGCCGCAGCCCGGGGAAGTCCACCTCGCCCATGGCCTGGTTCTCGTAGCCGACCATCACCTGGAACAGCGGGTTGCGGCCGGGCACCCGCGGCGGGCGCAGCGCCTCCACCAGCGCCTCGAACGGCAGGTCCTGGTTGGCCAGACCGGCCAGGTCGGTGTCGCGGACACGGGCCAGCAGCTCGGCGAAGGACGGGTCGCCCGAGGTGTCGGCGCGCAGCACCAGCGTGTTGACGAAGAACCCGACCAGGTCGGCGACGGCCTCGTCGGTGCGGCCCGCGACCGGGCTGCCCAGCGGGATGTCCTCCCCCGCGCCCGTACGGTGCAGCAGCGCGGCCACCGCGCTCTGGCAGACCATGAACATGCTGGCCTGCGCCGAGCGGGCGAGCTCGCGCAGCCGCCCGGTCAGCGCCGCCGGCAGCCGCCTGGTCGCGGTCCCTCCGCGCTGGCCGACGGTGGCGGGCCTGGGCCGGTCCACCGGCAGCGGGATCTCCTGCGGCATGCCGGACAGCGCCCGCGCCCAGTAGGCGAGCTGGCGGGCGTGCAGGCTGCCGGGGTCGGCGGGGTCGCCGAGCAGCTCGCGCTGCCAGAGCGTGTAGTCGGCGTACTGCACCGCGGGCGGCTCCACGGCCGGTGCCGCGTCCCGCAGCCGCGCGGCGTAGGCGCGGGCCACGTCCCTGGCGAACGGGCCGAAGGACCACTCGTCGAACGCGATGTGGTGGAAGACCGCCAGCAGCAGGTGCTCGTCCGGCCCCTCCTCGATGAGCGCGACCCGCAGCGGGATCTGCGTGGCCAGGTCGAACGGGCGCGCGATGACCTCCCCGGGCGCCGCCGAGGTGACCTCCAGGACCGGGCGGGCCTGCTCGGGCGGCAGGACGCGCTGGAAGGGCACGCCCTCGTGCTCGGCGAAGACGGTCCGCAGGCTCTCGTGCCTGGCGGTCACGTCGCCGATCGCGGCCTGCAGCGTGGCCACGTCGAGCCTCCCGCTCAGGTGCACCGCGAGCGGCAGGTGGTAGGCCTCGCGCGGCCCCTCGTCCTCGCGCAGCATCTGGTCCAGCAGCCACAACCGGCGCTGGGCGTACGACAGCGGGACGCGCTCGGGCCGCTCGGCGGGCACCAGCGGGGGCCGCAGCGCGACCCCGGCCCGGTCGTGCAGCCGTCCGGCCAGCTCGGCGACGGTGGGCGCCTCGAACAGGTCGCGGATGGCCAGCTCGGTGCGGAGCACCGCGCGGACCCTGCCGACCAGCCGGGTCGCCAGCAGCGAGTGACCGCCCAGCTCGAAGAAGCCGTCGTCGATGCCGACGCCGGAGACGTCGAGCACCTCGCCGAACAGCGTGCACAGCAGGTGCTCCACCGCGGTCCTGGCGGCGCGCCCGCTCCCGCGCGGCCCGTGCCGGTCCGGGGCGGGCAGGGCCCTGCGGTCCAGCTTGCCGTTGACGGTCAGCGGCAGCGCGTCCAGCGTCACGATCGCGCTCGGCACCATGTAGCCGGGCAGCCTGCGCTTGAGCCCCTCGCGCACCCGGGCGGCGAGCGCCCCGTGGTCGCGGGCCGCCGCCGGGTTGCTCGCGTACGAGGCGGGCCTGCGGTCGGGGTCGGCCGGAGCGTACGCGGCCCCGCCGCCGAAGACGGCGTCGTAGTACCCGATCTCGGCCGAGGGGGTGATGACCACGTCCGGGTCGAGGGCGTACAGCGACTCGGGGTCGACCCCGCGCGGGGGCTCGCCCAGCAGCTCGCGCGCCCGCCTCGGCGAGGCGCCGCCCTCCAGGGCGCGCAGCGCGGCGAGCTCGCCGGACAGGCGGGGGTCGGGGATGCCCCGCACCCGCAGCGGCCCGGCCGGGCCCGCGGGCGGCAGGGTGCCCGGCCCGGCCCAGTCCACCACCGGGGTCTCCTCCGCCGGTACGGCGGGCGGGGTGACCGGCGCCTTCCACAGCGTCACGTCGTAGCGGTGCCTGCTGAGCTCGTTGTGGTGCACGCCGCGCTTGGCGCGGACCTCCACCCGCGCGGCCACGCCGAGGGCGGTGAAGAACGCGGGGTCGAGCAGCAGCTCCTTCTCCATCCGGACGGCGCGGTCGATCGCCGCGGTGACCGCCCGCGGGTCGCCGCCGTCCCCGTCGTCGTTGCCGTCGCCGAGGCGGCCGAGCCGGACGGCCGCGTGCAGGCAGCGCACCGACCGCAGGTCGCGGACGTCGCCGACGAACAGCGCGCCGCCGGGGGCGAGCAGGTCCATCGCGGCGCCGATCACCTCGGCGAGGTAGCCGGCGCTCGGGAAGTACTGCACCACCGAGTTGACCACGACGACGTCGAAGTGCCCGGCGGGCAGGCCGGCGGTGTCGTGCGCGGGCCGGCAGCTCAGCCGTACCGGCGAGTCCGGGCCGAGGTCGGCCTGGAGCTTGGCGATGACGGGGGCGGCGAAGTCGGTGCCCCAGTACTCCTCGCAGTCACCGGCGAGCCGCGACAGCAGCAGGCCGGTGCCGACGCCGATCTCCAGCACCCGCCGGGGCCGCAGCGCGGCGATCCTGGCCACGGTGGACTCGCGCCACTCGCGCATGTGCTCCAGCGGGATGGGCGTCCCGTCGTAGCTGCTGTCCCAGCCCGCGAAGTCCTCGGCGTGCACGGCCGTGCCGATCTCGGTGTACTCGGCGTCGTAGATCTGCCGCCACTCCGCCAGGTGCTCGGCCTCGGCCTCGGGCTGCGCGGCGCCGTCGGGCACCACGTAGCCGACGAGGCGCTTGACCCCGGGCACGTCCGTGCTCACCGCGACGACCGCGGCCTGCCCGACGCCGGGCTCGGCCGCCAGCGCGGTCTCGACCTCCTCCAGCTCGACCCGGTAACCGCGGATCTTCACCTGCTCGTCGGTACGGCCCAGGAAGTCGATGTTGCCGTCCTCGCGGACCCGTACCAGGTCGCCGGTGCGGTACATCCGCTCCCCCGCCTGGAAGGGGTCGGCCACGAACCGCTCGGCGGTCAGGCCGGGCCGGTCGAGGTAGCCGCGGGCCAGGCCGGCGCCGGAGATGTAGAGCTCTCCGGGTGAGCCGGGCGGGACCGGCCGCAGCCAGGCGTCGAGCACGTACCCGCGGGTGTTCCAGATGGGCTTGCCGACGGTTGGGGTGGCGCTGTCCTCGGTGCCGCCGCCGAGGGTGTTGATGGTGTACTCGGTCGGGCCGTAGAGGTTGTAGCCGAGCGTCCCCTCAGTGCGCGCGAGCCGGTCCCACACGGCCGCCGGGACGGCCTCGCCGCCCAGCAGCACCAGCGGCGGCCGGTGCTCACCGTCGAGCAGGCCCTCCTCCAGGAGCTGCTGCGCGTAGGTCGGCGTCACGTTGATCACGTCGATCCGGTGGCGTCGCAGGTACTCGGTCAGCGCCTCGGCGTCGCGCCGCAGCTCCTCGTCGCAGACGTGCACCTCGTGGCCCTCGATGAGCCAGAGCAGTTCCTCCCACGACATGTCGAAGGAGAACGACACGGTGTGCGCGATCCGCAGCCGGCGTCCGGCCGAGGCCACGACCGGGTCGAAGATGTTGGCCCGGTGGTTGAACTGCATGTTGGTCAGGCCCCGGTAGGGGGTGACCACGCCCTTGGGCCGGCCGGTCGAGCCGGAGGTGTAGATCACGTACGCGGGGTGCTCCAGCCGCCCGGGGACGTCCCTGCCGAAGCCGGGCGTCTCCTCGCCGGTCAGGCCGGTGCCGGGCAGCCGGTCCAGGCGCTCGCGCACCGCGGGGTCGTCGAGCGCGATCGTCTCCCCCGGGCAGGTCAGCCCGGCGGCGATGGCGCGGTGCGAGACCAGGCAGGCCGGGGCGGCGTCGGCCAGCATGAAGTCCAGCCGGTCGGCCGGGTAGTCGAGCTCCAGCGGCAGGTAGGCGGCGCCGGTCTTGAGCACCGCGAAGAGCGCGACGACCATCTCCGCCGAGCGGGGCAGCGCGAGGGCGACGACCCGTTCCGGACCGGCCCCGTGCGCCAGCAGCAGCCGGGCCAGCCGGTTGGCCGCGGCGTCCAGCTCGGCGTAGGTCAGCCGCACGTCCGGCTGGGAGACCAGGGCGAGCTCGTCCGGGGTGCGCGCGGCCTGCTCGGCGAGCAGCTCGGCGATGGTGAGCTCGGGCACGGACCGCTCGGAGTCGGCCCAGTCGCGGCGCAGCCGGTCGTGCTCGCCGGGCAGCAGCAGGTCGAGCCGGTGGCAGGGCCCGGCCGGGTCGGCGGCGACGGCCTCCAGGACGCGCACGTAGCGGTCGGTCAGGCGCGCGGCCTCGGCCTCGGTGAAGGCGTCGCCCCGGTACATGACGCGCAGGCCCGCGCCGGGCTCGACGACCATGGTGACCGGGTAGTGGGTCGCGTCGCGGACCTGGCGGCCGGTCACCCGCACGTCGCCGCCGGGGCCGAACCCGCGCCCGACGGGCATGCCGGGGAAGTTCTGGAACACGAAGAGGGTGTCGAACAGGGTGCCGAGACCGGTCTCCCGCTGCACGTCGGCGAGCGCGACGTAGGAGTGGTCGAACAGCTCCGACTGGAAGGTCTGCACCCGCTCCAGGACGGCGCGGAGCGGGTCGGCCGCCGAGGCCCGCACCCGGACCGGGACGGTGTTGAACAGCAGGCCGACGATGGACTCCACCCCGTCGACGTCGGGGTGGCGGCCGGAGACCGAGACGCCGAAGACCACGTCGTCGCGGCCGGTCAGCCCGGCCAGCAGCAGTCCCCAGGCGCTCTCGTACAGGGTGCCCAGGGTCAGGCCGGACTCGCGGGCCAGGGTGTCGAGGCGGGACGCGAGGTCGCCGGGCAGCGCCCGGTGGATCTCCCCGGCACCCGCGAGGTCGGCGGGGCGGCCGGTCAGCTCGGGCCTGATCAGGGTGGGCTCGTCGAGGCCGTCGAGGGCACGGGCCCACGCCTTGAGCGCGGCCTGGCGGTCCTGGGCGTTGACCCAGTCGAGGTAGGCGTGGAAGGGGACGGCCGGGCGGTCGTGCTCGGCCTCGGCGTCGGTGTAGAACTCCAGCAGCGAGGTGACCAGCAGGGCGCCCGACCAGCCGTCCAGCAGGATCAGCTCGGAGGTCAGCACCAGCCGGAAGTCCTCCTCCCCCACCCTGGCCAGCGCGAAGCGGATCAGCGGCGGGGAGTCGGGGACGAACGGGCGGGCGCGCTGCGCCTCGACGAACGCCTCCAGGCCGTCCGCCCCGCCGATCCCGCCGACCCGGTCGGTCTCGCCGGTCTCGCCGGTCGTCCCGGTGAGGTCGGCGAAGGTCCAGTCGACCTCGAAGTGCTCGGGGACGAACTGCACGGTACGGCCGCCGTCGGTGCGGAACCCGGCGCGCAGGTTGGGGAACTTCAGCAGCACCCGGCGCGCGGCCCCGGCCAGCCGGTCCGCCTCGACCGGTCCGGTCAGGGTCACCACGGCCTGCTGGACGTAGATGTCGCGGTCCTCGCCGGCCATCATCAGGTGGAAGAGCAGGCCCTCCTGCAGCGGGGAGAGCGGCAGCTCGGCCCGCTCCGGGCCGGAGGCGCCCCCGGCCGGGGCGTCCGTCGCGGGGACGCCGGGCACGGACGCGTCCGGTACGGGGACGTCCGGCGCGGACGCGTCCGGTGCGGTCGCGGCGGCCGGGATGCGGGCCAGGGCCTCGACGGTGCGCAGCCGGAACACGTCGCGGACGGTGAAGGCGAACCCGGCGCGGCGGGCCCTCCCCACCAGCAGGGCGGCGCTGATGCTGTCGCCGCCGGTGCGGAAGAAGTCATCGTCGGCGTTGACGGCGTCCCGCCCGACGGTCTCGGCCACCAGCCGGGCCAGGGCGCGCTCGGCCCCGGTCTCCGGGGCCCGTCCCGCGCGGGCGGCGGGCTCGGGCAGCGCCCGGCGGTCGAGCTTGCCGCCCGGGGTCAGCGGCAGCCGGTCGAGGCCGACGAGCACGGCCGGGACGAGGTGGCCGGGCAGGGTCTCGCGGAGCCCTTCGTGCAGCGCGTCGAGGTCGGTGCCGGGCTCGGTCTCGACGTAGCCGACCAGGCGCGGCCCCGAGCGGAGCGCCACGGCCGCCCGCCGCACCCCGGGCCGGGCCGCGAGCGCGGCCTCGACCTCCCCGGGTTCGACGCGGAAGCCACGGATCTTGATCTGGTCGTCGGCGCGGCCCAGGAAGTCCAGGGCGCCGTCGCGGCGGCGGCGCACCCGGTCGCCGGTGCGGTAGAGCCGCGAGCCGGGCGGGCCGAAGGGGTTGGCGACGAACCGCTCGGCGGTGCGGGCCGGGTCGCCGAGGTAGCCGCGCGCCAGGCCGTCCCCGGCCAGGTACAGCTCGCCGACCGTCACCTCGCGCAACCCGGCGTCCAGCACGTACGCCTCGGTGCCGGTGATCGGGACCAGTCCCCCTGCGCCCTCGGCGATCAGGCTGTCGCCGGCCGCCTCGGAGCAGCCGTACAGGTTGACCAGCCGGGCCGGGACCCGCGCGGCCAGCGCGGCGGGCAGGGCCTCGCCGCTGCTGACCCAGGTGGTCACCGAGCCGAGGTCGCCGGCCTCGCCGGCCCGCAGGAGCGCGGACAGCAGGCCGGGCACGACCGTCACCAGGTTCACCCGGTGCCGGCGGATCAGGCCGGCCAGGGCGAGCGCGTCGACGGCGGTCTCGTCGTCGGCCACGACGACGGTGTCGCCGACCACGAGGCCGCCGAGCAGTTCGGTGCTGCCGTCGATGAAGGCCGGTGAGCTCTTGGCGACCCGCGTGCCGACCGGGGCCAGGTCCATGCCCCAGGCCAGGCGGCCGGCCAGGGCCCGCTGGGTGCCGGCGACGGCCTTGGGCGTCCCGGTGGAGCCCGACGTGAAGATCACGTACGCCGGGTGGTCGGGCAGCGGCCGGGTCCGGGCGCGGGGCGGCGCGTCCGGGGGGAGCTCGTCGGCCCCCAGGACCAGCAGCGGGCGGGCCGCGTCGAGCATCAGGTCGATCCGGGAGCGCGGGTAGGTCGTGTCGATCGGCAGGTAGGCCGCGCCGGTCTTGAGCACCGCCAGCAGGGCGATCACGAACTCGGCGGAGCGGGGCAGCGCGATCGCGACGATCCGCTCCGGCCCGGCGCCCGCCGCGGCGAGCCGGTCGGCGAGGGCCTCGGCGCGCTCGTCCAGCCCGGCGTAGTCGAGCACGGTGTCGCCGAAGACGACCGCGGGGGCGTGCGGCGTCCGCGCCACCTGGGCCTCGACCATCTCGGCGACGGTCAGGCCGGCGGCCCCGCCGTCGCGGGTCTCGCGGAGCTCGCGGAGCTCGCGGGTCTCGCGGGCCTCGCGGGCGGTGACGGCGGGCCGGGCGGCCGGGGCGCCGAGCGCCGACAGGCGCCGCGCCGGGTCCTCCACGGCCCGCCTCAGCAGCTCGGCGAGGTCGTCGAGCAGGCCGGTGACGGTCTCGGCGTCGTAGAGGTCGGCGGCGTAGGCCACGAACCCCTCGATCAGGTCCTCGCCCTCGGAGAAGTAGACGTCCAGGTCGAACTTGACGCCGCCGGTCCGCGGCAGGAACGGCTCGGCGCGCACGCCCGGCAGCCGGAGCCGGACGTCCTCCAGCCGCTGGTGGACGATCATCACCTGGAACAGCGGGCTGCGGGCCAGCGAGCGCTCCGGCGCCAGCCGCTCCACGACCTGCTCGAACGGCACGTCGGCGTGGGAGAACGCGGCCAGGTCGGCACGGCGGACCCGCTCCAGCAGTTCGGTGAAGGCCGAGTCGCCGGACAGGTCGGTGCGCAGCACCACGAGGTTGACGAACACGCCGACCAGGTCGGACAGGTCGGCGTCGGCACGGCCCGCGACGGGCGTGCCGAGCGCCACGTCCTCGCCCGCGCCGGCCCGGTGCAGCAGCGCGGCCACGGCGGCGTGCAGGACCATGAACACGCTGGTGCCGGTCCGCAGGGCCAGCTCGCGCACCCCGTCCAGCGGCAGCCGGAACGGGACGAGCCCGCCGCGGTGGCTCGCCTCGGCGGGGCGGGGCCGGTCCGGGGGCGGCGTGCTCTCCTCGGGCAGCCCGCGCAGCGTCCGCTCCCAGAAGGCGGTACCGCCGGCGACCTCGGGGACCCGGCTCCGCCAGACGGCGTAGTCGGCGTACTGCACCGGCAGCGGCGCCCAGTCGGGCGCGGCGCCCGCGGCGCGGGCGGTGTAGGCGCGCGACAGGTCGGCGAGCAGCGGCGTGAACGACCACTCGTCGGCGGCGGCGTGGTGCTGGAGCATGACCAGCACCGACTCCTCGGCGGAGACGCGCAGCAGGGTCGCCCGGATCGGCAGGTCGGTGGCGAGGTCGAAGACGTGCGAGGCGGCCCGCGTCTCGGCCTCTCGCAGCCACTCCTCGGAGCGTCCGCGCGCGTCCACCACGTCGAAGGCGGCCTCGCCGGTGGCCAGGACGCGCTGCACGGGCAGGCCGTCCTCCCCCTCGACGAGCAGGGTGCGCAGCGCCTCGTGGCGGGCCACCACGTCGGCGAAGGCGGCGCGCAGCGCGTCGACGTCGACGGGGCCGCGCAGGCGCAGGCCGAGCGGGAGCGCGTCGGCGGCCGAGGGGCCGCGCAGGCGCTCCTCGAACCACAGACCGCGCTGCGCGGGCGAGGCCGGGACGACGTCCGGCCGGACGACGTCGCGGACCCGGGGGCCGGTGCCACGGGTCAGGCGGGGGGCCAGGGTGGCGACCGTGGGCGCCTCGAAGACGTCGGCGATGGTGAGCTCGGCGTCCAGCGCGGCGCGTACCCGGCCGGCCAGGCGGGTGGCGAGCAGCGAGTGGCCGCCCAGCGCGAAGAAGTCGTCGTCGATGCCCACGCTCTCCAGCCCGAGCGTCTCGGCGAAGACCGCGCACAGCGCGGCCTCGCGCTCGTCACGCGGTTCCCGGCCGGAGACGCGGACCTCGGGGGCGGGCAGCGCGGCCCGGTCGAGCTTGCCGTTGACCGTCCGCGGCAGCGCCTCCAGCAGGACGGTCGCGGAGGGCAGCATGTACTCGGGAAGCGCCCCGGCCGCGGTGGCCCTCAGGCCGGCCTCGTCCAGGCCGTCGTCCAGGTCCGGGTGCGGCACGACGTAGGCGACGAGCCGCCTGTCGCCGGGGGTGTCCTCGCGGACCACGACGGCGGCCTGCGCGACACCGGGGTGGGCGGCGAGCACCGCCTGCACCTCGGCGGGCTCGATCCGGAAGCCGCGGATCTTCACCTGGTCGTCGCCGCGGCCCAGGTACTCCAGGGAGCCGTCACGGGCGCGGCGGGCCAGGTCGCCGGTGCGGTACATGCGCTCACCGGGCGGGCCGAGGGGGTCGGCGACGAAACGCTCGGCGGTCAGCCCCGGACGGCCGGCGTAGCCGCGGGCGAGCTGGACGCCCGCCAGGTAGAGCTCACCGGGGACGCCGACCGGCACCGGGCGCAGCGCGGCGTCCAGGACGTAGGCGCGGGTGTTGGGGAACGGGTGGCCGATCCCGTCCGACGGCAGCTCGGCGGAGGTCGCCCAGATCGTCGCCTCGGTGGGCCCGTACATGTTGACGGCCGAGGCCGCGGTGGCGTGCAGGGTGCCGGCGAGCGCGGGCGGCAGGGCCTCGCCGCCGACCAGGACCCGCAGCCCGGCCAGCGCGGACGGCTCCAGCGACCCCAGCAGCGAGGGGGTGCCCTGGACGACGGTCGCCCCGGCCAGCGCCCGGCCCAGCGCGGCCGGGTCGCGCACGGTCTCGCGGCTCGCGGGGACCACGGTCGCGCCGCTGATCAGCGGTACGTACAGCTCCAGCGCGGCGATGTCGAAGGCGATCGTGGTCACCGCGACCAGCCGGTCGCCGGCGCCCAGGGCCAGGCGCTCCCGCATGGTGAGCAGGAAGGCGGTGAGCGCCGAGTGCGGGACGGCCACGCCCTTGGGGCGGCCGGTCGATCCCGAGGTGTAGATGACGTACGCCAGGTCGCCGCCCCGCACCGGCCGCGCCTCCGCGCCGGCCGCCGTGCCCGACGCGACGGCGGGCGCGGGGGCGTCGAGGAGGAGCACGTCGGTCCCGGGCGGCAGGAGCGCGGCGGTCTCCGCGGTCGCGAGCGCGCAGAGCGGGGCCGCGTCCTCGATCATGTACGCCAGCCGGTCGGCCGGGTGGTCCAGGTCGAGCGGCAGGTAGGCGGCGCCGGCCTTGAGCACGGCCAGCAGCGCGACCACCAGGTCCGGGGTGCGGGGCAGGGCCAGCGCGACGACCCGGTCGGGCCCGGCACCGCGCTCGCGCAGCAGGCCGGCGAGGTCGCGGGCGCGCCGGTCCAGTTCGGCGTAGGTGAGCGCGCCGGACTCGCCGTCCACGGCGACCGCGTCCGGGGTGCGCGCGGCCTGCTCCTCGAACAGGGCGGTGACCGTGGTGTCCGGGACGGGACGCGCGGTGTCGTTCCACGCCTCCAGCAGCGCCGACTCGGCCGCGTCGAGCAGTTCCAGGTCGGCGATCGGCGTGTCCGGGGCGTTCACCGCGCCGCCCAGCAGCGTCTCCAGGTGGACCAGCAGCGCGTCGATGCGCTCGTCGTCGAAGAGCTCGCGGCGGAAGGTGGCCTCGACCGTCATGCCCTGCGGCCGGACGAACGCCTCCAGCGACAGGTCGAAGTGGGTGGTGCCGTTGTGGATGTGCGTCCAGCCCGTGGTGAGGCCGGGCAGGTCCAGCTCACCGATCTCCTGGGCGAGGAAGAGCAGCATGGTGTCGAAGAACGGCGACCCGCCGCGCCTGCGGGCCGGCCGCAGCTCCTGCACGATCGTGTCGTACGGCAGCGTCCGGTTCGCGAACCCCTCGGTGCAGGTCTCGCGCACCCGGTGCAGCACCTCGCGGAAGGTGGGGGCGCCGGACAGGTCGGTGCGCAGCACCAGGGTGTTGCCGAAGTTGCCGGCCAGCCGCTCGATCTCGATGTGCTCGCGGTTCATCACCGCCGAGCCGATCGCGATGTCGGTCGCGCCGGTGTAGCGGTGCAGCAGCACCGCGTGCGCGGCGAGCATCACCATGTACGGGGTGAGGTTCTCCCGGGCGGCCAGCGCGCGCATCCCCGCGGTGACGGCGTCGTCGAAACGGCGGGCCCGGCGCCCGCCGCGCTCGGAGACGACGGCTCCGCGCGGGCGGTCGGCGGGCAGGTCCAGGGGGGCCGGGGGCGGGTCGAGGCGCCGGCGCCAGTACTCCAGCTCCTCGGCGGCGCGCGGGCGGCCCTGCTCCCAGGCAGCGTAGTCGGCGTACTGCACCGGCAGCGGGGGCAGGCCGTCCGGCTCGCCGGAGAGCGCGGCGCGGTACAGCGCCGACAGGTCGCGCGAGAGCGACCCCCAGGTCATGCCGTCCCAGGCGATGTGGTGCACGACCAGGACCAGCGCGTGCTCGTCGGCGCCGAGCCGGAGCAGTTCCAGCCGGATCGGCCGTTCGGTCCGCAGGTCGAACGGGAGCGCGGCCAGGTGCGCGGCCCGGGCCTCGGCGTCGCCGCAGTCGTGCGGCGGCAGGTCGAGGGAGTCGTCGTCCAGGACGCGCTGCACCGGCCCCCCGGCGCCCTCGCCTCCCGCGCTGTTCCCGCTGTTCCCGGCGTCCCCGGCGTTCGCGGTGCTCGCCACGTTCCCGGTGTCCCCGGCGTTCGCGGTGTGCTCGTCGTCCTCGTCGTAGACGGTGCGCAGCACCGCGTGACGGCGGATCAGGCCGCGCAGGGCCTCGCGCAGCGCCTCGACGTCGAGCGGGCCCGCCATGCGCACCAGCAGGCAGACGTTGTAGGCGGGGCTGTCGGGGAACGTCCGGTGGTGCAACCACATGCTCTGCTGGGCGTAGGACAGCGGGGCCGGTCCCGCCGAGGCGCGCGGGACGATCCCGTCCCTGCCGGGCCCTAGCCCCGCCTCGGCCATCATCCGCCGCATCAGTTCACGTCGCCGCGCAATGTCCTGCTGTTGCCGCACGCTCAACTCTTCCTTTGGGGCCGGGGCCGGGCACTGTCCAGCGTCTGGCTTAGGTTAGCCTTGCCTCTTAAATTCACACAAGGTTAGGCTTACCTAATTAGTCGGGAAGTTCGTCCCGCGGAGGGGTGGGTCTTTTGTCCTCTGGTGTCAGCACCGATGAGATGCGCGCGCACGTGGTGGTCGGCGACGTGGCCGACCCGCTGTCGTTGGTCACGCGCCTGGCCGGGTCCGGCCTGTTCACCGACTATGTGGTGTACGAGCGGCCGGGCCGCTGGACGTTCGCGGGCGGGGTGGCCGGTGAGGTGATCCTCGAACCCGGCGTCGTGCGCAGCCGCTGGGCGGACGGTCCCGCCGAGGAGGAGACCTGGTCGGGACGTCCCTCCGCGGCACTGGAGGCCGCGCTCCGGTCGGCTCCCTGGCCGGCCTGGAACGCCTACGGCTGGATCGCGTTCGAGTTCGCCGCGCACGTCCCCGCGGGACGGCTCGCCCACCTGGTCGTGCCGCGCACCGAGGTGCGGATCGAGGAGGGACGCGCCGTGGTGACGAGCGCGGACCCGGGCGAGGCCGAACGGGTCGCCGCGCTGCTGTCCGAGCCGGTCGCGCCGCAGGTCCCGCCGTCGGCGGTGTCCCCCGTCGCGCCCCCCGCCATGTCCCCCGTCGCGTCCTCGCCCGAGGTCGCGGTAGGGGTCGAGGTCGCGGCGGCGCTGTCGCCGTCCGCGGCCCCGGCGCCGTCCCTGGCGCCGTCCCCGGTCGACGTGCGTCCCGGTGGGGACGACTACCGGGCGCGGGTGGCCAGGGCCGTGGCCGAGATCGGTGCCGGGCTCTACCAGAAGGTCATCGTCTCGCGCCGGTTGCCGGTCCCGTTCCCGGTCGACGTCGTCGCGACCTACGCGTGCGGACGCGCCGCCAACACCCCTGCCCGGTCGTTCCTGCTCGACCTGGACGGCTTCCGGTCGGCCGGGTTCAGCCCGGAGGTGCTGGTCAGCGTGGACGAGGCCGGTACGGTCACCACCCAGCCGCTGGCCGGCACCCGGGCCTTCGGCCGCGGCGAGAGCGTGGACTCGCTCACCCGCCGCGAGCTGGAGGGGGACCCCAAGGAGATCTTCGAGCACGCGGTCTCGGTGCGCGCCTCACAGGAGGAGCTGTACCGGGTCTGCGCGCCCGACACGGTCCGCGTCACCGGCTTCATGACGGTCAAGGAACGCGGCAGCGTGCAGCACCTGGGCTCCAGTGTCAGCGGCGAGCTGGCACCCGGCCGCACCGGCTGGGACGCCCTCGACGCGCTGTTCCCCGGGGTGACCGCCTCGGGCATCCCCAAGCCCGAGGCGATCGACGCGATCGCCCGGCTGGAGGAGCCCCGCGGGCTCTACGCGGGCGCCGTCCTGTCGATCTCGCGGGACGGGGCGATGGACGCCGCCCTGGTGCTGCGCGCCATCTACAGCGAGAACGGCCGGGCCTGGCTGCGGGCCGGTGCCGGCATCGTCTCCGGCTCGACCCCCGAGCGTGAGTACGAGGAGACCTGCGAGAAGCTCTCCAGCATCGCCCCGTACGTGGTCCCGAGCGCCTAGCCGCCGTGTTCCCGTGCCACCCGGGCGAGGCGCCCCCGCCCGGGTGGCACGCGCTTTTCCCCACCGGCACCGTCCGGCGACCACCCGGCACCGCAGGGCCGGTAGGTCCGTCCCGGCCCGGCGTGGAACCTCACCGCGCCGGCGTCCCGGGAACCGCGACGTCGTAGGTGAGGAGCAGGGCGCCCGAGGCGAACCGGCGGGTGTCGGTGAGCCGGAGATCCGCCTTCGGGTACGTGCCGTCGAACAGCGGCGTCCCGCCGCCGAGCAGGACGGGGTTGACGACGAGCCGCACCTGGTCCAGGACGCCGAGGCGCACCGCGGAGGTGGCGGCCCGGCCTCCGGCGAAGAGCGCGAGGTCGCGCCCGTCCTGGCGCTTGAGGTCGCCGAGGAGGCGGGCAGGGTCGTCGCCGAGCGGGTGGGAGTTGTGCCACCCGGTGTGCGGGAACGTACGGGACAGGACGTACTTGGGCAACTCGTGCATCCGGCGCCGCTGGGTGGTCGAGACCTCCTCCCCGGCCGTCGGCCAGTACGCGGCGAGCTGCTCGAAGGCCGTCCGGCCGAAGACCATCCCGTCGATCGACTCCAGCAGGGCGTCGATGTGGCCCTGGAACTCCTCGTCGGCGAACCGCCAGTCGATATCACCCGCGGGGTCGGCGATGTAGCCGTCGAGCGACACGTTGATGTGCAGGAAGAGGCGTCTCACGGGATCTCCTCGAAGTGGCGATGACTTTTTGATCGGGCGAACAAGAAGTCGTGACCGGCACGGTTCCACTTCTTGAACGGGCTGTCAAGAAGTTGTAGGCTCCCCCCATGCCACGCACCGGACGGCCCCGCTCCTTCGACGACGACCAGGTCATCGGGGGCGCCCTGGAGATCTTCTGGCGGCACGGCTACGCGGCCACGTCGCTGCGGGACCTCAAGGGGAAGATCGGCGTGCTGCCGGGCAGCCTGTACGCCGCCTACGGCGACAAGCACGCGATATTCCTGCGGGCGCTGGGGCGTTACGTGGACGCGAGCCGGGAGCAGGCGGACGGGATCGCGGCCGGGGGGCCCGTCCTGCCGCGGGTCCGCGAGCTGCTCCTCGGCGCCCTCGAGGCCGCGCGGGCGGAACCCGGGCGCGGCTGCATGCTCGGCAACACCGCGGCCGAGCTGCTCCCGCGGGACGAGGCGGCGGGACGGCTGGTGCACGACGGCTTCGGCGCGCTGGAGGGCGGCCTGGAGCGGGCCCTGAACGCCGCGCGACGCTCCGGCGAGGTTCGTCCCGACGTCGACTGCGGGGCCCAGGCCCGCCTCCTGCTCGCCCTGATGCAGGGACTTCACGTCGTCGCCCGGGCCGAGGCCGACCCCCGCCGCCTCACCGACGCCGTCGACGCCGCCCTCGCCTCGCTGACCGTCCGGCACGGGGGCGACCGCCCGGACCGGTGACCCTGCCGACCCCGCCGACCCCGCCGTCCGCGCCCGGGGACGCCCCCGGACGGGGACGCCCCCGGACGCGGACGTCCGCGCCGGGACGCTCAGTTCAGGTCGGCGGCGAGCTCCTTCTTGCTGACCTTGCCGACCGGGGTGCGCGGGAAGGTCTCGACCAGCCGGACGCGGTCGGGCCACTTGTAGGCGGCCACGCCGCGCTCCTTGAGGAACGCCTTGATCTCCCGCAGCGTCGGCGCCTGGCCGCGGACGATCAGGAAGGCGCAGGTCCGCTCCCCCATCGCCGCGTCCGGTATGCCGACCACCGCGGCGTCGTGCACCGCCGGGTGGGCCAGCAGGTGGTTCTCCAGCTCCTCGGCCGAGATCTTGTCCCCGCCGCGGTTGATCTGGTCCTTGGCGCGGCCCTCCACGACGAGGTGTCCCGTGGGCAGCCGCCGCACCAGGTCACCGGTGCGGTAGAAGCCGTCGGGGGTGAAGGAGCGCGCGTTGTGCTCGGGCGCGCGGTAGTAGCCGCGCAGGGTGTACGGGCCGCGGGTGAGCAGCTCGCCGACCTCCCCCGGGGCGACCTCGGCGCCCTCGGAGTCGACCACGCGGATCTCGTCGGCCGGTGAGAGCGGCCTGCCCTGCGTGGTGTCGACCAGCTCCCTCGGGTCGTCCAGCCGGGTGTAGTTGAGCAGCCCCTCGGCCATTCCCAGCACCTGCTGCACAGCGCAGCCCAGCACCCCGGGGACCTGGGCGGCCCGCTCGGCCGCGAACTTGGCACCGCCGACCTGGAGCAGTTCGAGCGAGGACAGGTCCTCCTCGGACCAGGAGGCCGCCTCCAGCCAGAGCAGCGCGATGGGCGGCACCATCGCGCAGACCGTGACCCGCTCCCGCTCGATGAGGGGGAACGCCTCGTCGGGAGAGCCCGAGGGCGCCAGCACGACCGTGCCGCCCTTGGCGAACACCCCGAGCACCCCGGGGCAGGCGAGCGCGAAGTTGTGCGCCACCGGGAGCACCACGAGGTAGACGGTCGCGGGGGTGAACCCGCACACCTCGGCGCTGGCCTCCAGGTTGTAGACGTAGTCGCGGTGGGTGCGCGGGATGAGCTTGGGCAGGCCGGTGGTGCCGCCGGAGAGCAGGAAGACCCCGACGTCGGCCGGGCCGGGCCGCTCGTAGGACACGTCACCGGGGTCGGCGTCGAGGTCGGCCAGCGCGAGGAACTCCTGGGCGTCCCCGTCCACCACGACGTGCTCGACGGAGAGCGAGCGGGCCAGCTCGCGGTGGTCGAACCCGCCGTGCACGTCCGGGATGACGTACGCCCTGGCCTCGCTCAGCTCGCACAGGTAGCCGATCTCGCTGCTGCGGTGCGCGGGCAGGGCCAGCACCGGGGCGGCGCCGATGCGCACCAGCGCCAGGAAGACGACGACGAACGAGGACGTGTTGGGCAGCTGCACCACGACGCGGTCGCCGCGCCGGATGCCGAGCCGGGCGAAACCGGCGGCGGTGCGCCCGGCACGCCGGTCCAGCTCGGCGTAGGTCAGCCGCTCGTCCCCGGCGACCAGCGCGACCCGCTCCGGGTCGCCTCCGCGCAGCACGTCACCGAGGAGGCGGTCGCTCCAGTAGCCCTCGGCCACGTACCGGGCCTCGAACTCCTCGGGCCAGGGGGTGAACCCTTCCACGTCTCACCGCCCCGCGAGCTGGGCCGGCTCGCCGGGGACCGGCTCGGCCGGGTCGTTCCCCAGGGCGACGATGCGGTTGGCGGAGTCCACGTGGACCACCTTGGGCAGGTGCGCCCGTCCCTCGGCGTCGTCGAAGGTGCCGTACGAGATGATGATGACGAGGTCTCCGGGGTGCACCAGATGGGCGGCGGCACCGTTGACACCGATGATCCCGCTGCCCGCCTCACCGGTGATGGCGTAGGTGACCAGGCGGGCACCGTTGTCGATGTCGACGATGTGGACCTGCTCCCCCTCGACGATGTCGGCGGCGGCCATCAGTTCGGCGTCGATCGTCAGGGAACCCACGTAGTGCAGGTCCGCCTGGGTCACCGTGGCGCGGTGGATCTTTCCGTTCATAAGGACCCGCTGCACTGTCTGCCCTCTTTCCCTAAGGTCAACTAAGGTAAGGCTCACCTTATCCACTCTGCATGTCGAGGAGAACCCCGAAGATGCTCCGCCATCTGGCAATGGACATCGGCCCGCTCCGTACCAGCAGGGCCTTTCGCGACGTCTTCATCGCGCGCACCGTCTCGGTCTTCGGCATCGGGATGCTCATGGTGGCGGTCCCGGTGCAGGTGTACGCGATGACCGGCTCGACGGTGCACGTCGGCGCGGTCTCCTCGGCCGAGGGCTTCGCCCTGCTGGCGGGTTTCCTGTGGGGCGGGGTGCTGGCCGACCGGCACGACCGGCGCCGGCTGATGCTCGTCGCGCGGACCGCGGCCGGGCTCGGCTTCTCGCTGCTGACGCTGAACGCCTTCCTGCCCTCCCCCTCACTGGCGGCGATCTACGTGCTCGCGGCCTGGGACGGGCTGGCCACCGGCGTCAGCGTCACCGCGCTGCTGGCCGCGACCCCGGCGCTGGTGCCGCCCGACCGGCTGGTGGCGGCGGGCGCGCTCAACGCGCTGACCGTACGGCTGGGCTCGATGCTCTCCCCCGCGCTCGGCGGCCTGACCGTGTCGGCGTTCGGGGTCGGCTGGAACTACGCGGCCGCGGCCGCCGGCACGCTGGCCACCCTCGGCCTGCTGGCCAGGCTGCCCGCGCTCAGGCCGGTCACCGAGGTCACCGAGAACCCGCTGCGCGCGATCGGCTCGGGGCTGCGGTTCGTGGCCTCGCACCGCGTCGTCGGGTCGCTCATGCTGCTCGGCCTGCTGTTCATGGTGGCGGGCGGCATCCCGGTGCTGATGCCCGCGTTCGCGACCCTGCAGCTCGGCGGCGGCCCGGCCACGGTCGGCCTGCTGTACGCGGCACCGGCCTGCGGCGCGGTGCTCGGCGCGGTCACCAGCGGCTGGACGGGCCGCTCGCGCTCCCCGGGGAAGGCGCTGCTCGTCGCGTCGGTCTGCGGGTTCGCCCTGCTGGCCTGCCTCGGGCTGGCCCGCCATCCCGCGCTCGCCGTCGCGATCCTGTTCGGGTACGGGCTGGTCGCCTCCATCGAGGAGATCCTCCGCTACGGCCTCATCCAGGCGCACACCCCTGACGGCTACCTCGGACGGGTGAACGCCCTGTGGTCGGCCCAGGAGACCGGCGGCGAGGCCGTCGGCTCGCTCGGCGCGGGCGCGCTCGGCCGCTACCTGGCACCCGGCACCGCGATCGTCGTGTACGGGGCCGCCAGCGCCGCGCTGGCACTGGCGCTGGCGCTGACGCTCACCGGCCTGCGCGGCGCGACCCTGGCCCCCGGCGAGCACGGGGACCAGGGCGAGCACGAGGGCCAGGACGAGGAGGCCGGGACACGGTGAGACGGGCCACCGGGTCCCGGCGGCTCCCTGCCGATCCGGTGGGTCCCGCCGGAGCCGATCCGGTGGGTCCCGCCGGTTCCGGGGCGCCCGTCCGGTGCCCAGGGGACCTGCGGGCTACCGCCCGGCTCCCAGGCGTTCGTCGATCTCGTCCTCGGACATGCCCTCCACCGCGAGCCAGATCTCCGCGACCGCCTCCAGCCTGCCGGGCGTCTCCTCCGTCTCGGTGAACCGGTGGGCGATGCGCGACACGGTCCGCTCGGTGAACAGGGCCCGCAACGGCAGCGACGACGCGTCGAGCGCCTCGCGCAGCCGGGCGATGACCGTGGTGGCCAGCACCGAGTCCCCGCCGAGCGCGAAGATGTCGTCGTGCGCGCCGACCCTCGGCACGTCCAGCACCTCGCCGACGATCCGGGCGAGCACCCGCTCCAGCGCGGTTCCCGGGGCGGTGTAGGGGGCGCCCGCCTGCCCGGCCGCCGCGGCGACCAGGGCGGTGAGCGCCCTGCGGTCCACCTTGTCGTTGGCGGTGAGCGGCAGCGCCTCCACCGGCACCAGCAGGTCCGGGATCATGTGCGGGGGCAGCAGCTCCCGCAGGTGGGCGAGCAGGTCCCCGGTGACGCCTTCTTCCGCTTCACCGGACCGGCCGGGCTGATCGGACTCACCGGACCGGCCGGGCTCATCGGACTCGCCGGACCGGCCCGGTTCGTCGGTGAGCACCACCGCCGCGGCCAGCCGCGCGTCCGCGAGCAGGCCCACGGCCCTGCGGACCCGGGGGTGGCTCTCCAGCGCGGCCTCGACCTCGCCGAGCTCGATCCGGAAGCCGCGGACCTTCACCTGGTGGTCGCGCCGCCCGAGGAACTCCAGCGTGCCGTCCGGCCGGTAGCGGGCCATGTCCCCGGTCCGGTACCAGCGGGTGCCCTCGTGGACGACGAAGCGGTCCGCGGTGCGCCCGGGGTCGCCGGTGTACCCGTCCGCGACGCCCCCGCCGCCGATCCACAGCTCGCCCTGGGCCCAGTCGGGACGGTCCCGCCCCAGCTCGTCCACGACCCGGCAGGCGACCCCGCGCAGCGGCACACCGTACGGGATGGCCGTCCAGTCGGCGGGCACCTCGCCGTCGACCTCCAGCACGGTCGAGTGGATGGCCGTCTCGGTCGTGCCGCCGAGCGCGACGAACCTGCAGCCGGGTGAGCGCTCCCGCAGCAGCGCGGGCAGGTGCGTGCCGACCCAGTCGCCGCCGAGCAGCACCAGCCGCAGACTCGGGACGGGACCGGTCTGCAGCAGCATCTCCAGCACCGACGGCACGCAGTTGAGCACGGTCACCGACCAGCGTCCGGCCAGCTCGGCCCAGCGGGTGGCGTCGCGCCGCTCCTCCTGGTCCGGCAGCACCACGGCGCCGCCCGCCGACCAGAGCGCGAACAGGTCGAACACCGACAGGTCGAAGTCGAGCGCCGACACCGCGAGCGAGACGTCCCCCTCGCCGATCGAGAACCGCTCGACGAGGTCGCCGATGGTGTTCATCGCGGCCCGGTGCGAGACCTCGACGCCCTTGGGCTCGCCGGTGGACCCCGAGGTGAACAGCACGTACCCGACCCGTTCCGGGGTGACGGCCACCGGGGCGGCGGCGGGCGCGGGGTGCGTCACGGCCGCCGCCAGCGAGTCCGGGGTGAGCGAGACCGCGACCCCGGCGGTCGCGAGGATCCGCTCGCGGCGCGCGGCGGGCTGCCCGGACCCCACCGGGACGTACGCGGCACCGGCGGCCAGCACGCCGAGCACCGCGACGGCCTGGTCGGGGCCCTTGGGCAGTTCGACCGAGACGCGGTCGCCGGGCCGTACCCCCTCGTCCCTCAGGTGGGCGGCCACGCGCAGCGCCCGGTCGGCGAGCGCGCCGTAGGTGAGGGTGCCGTTCTCGCCCCAGTGCAGGGCCGGCAGGCCCGGGGTGGTGCGCGCCCGCTCGAAGAACCCCTCGTGCAGCGTCCTGGCGGGCGGCGGGGGCTGGGCGTTGAGCCGGTGGCGCAGGCGCAGCCGGTCGGGGGACGGGCCGATCCGCAGGGGTTCGTCCCAGTTCGCGTCGGACGCGCCCAGGCGGGTGATCGCGCCGGTGTAGGCGGCGAACATCGCGTCGGCGACGCCCTCGGGGAAGGCCGGGTCGCGGACGTCCCAGTTGAGCAGCAGCCCGTCGGAGACCTCGGTGACCTGCGCGTCCAGCAGCACCTGCGGGCCCTGGGAGATGATCCACTCCGGCTCGCCGAAGGCGCGCCGGGCCCGGTCGCCGAACAGCTCGCCGAGGTTGAGCGCGCTGGTGTAGACGATCGGCGCGAGCACCTGCTCGCCGCGCGAGCGCGACAGGTCCCGCAGCACCTCCACGCCGGAGTAGTCGCTGTGCTCGCCCGCCGTGTGCAGCAGCGCCTGCAGCTCGCGGGCGCGCTCGGTGAACGGCAGCTCCCGCGACAGGTCCGCCTCCAGCAGGACCGAACCGGTGAAGTCGCCGACCAGGGCGTCCACGTCGGGGTGGATCGGCTCGCGGTGGAAGAGCGGCAGGTTCAGCAGGAAGCGCGGCGTCGCCGACCAGGCGCCCATGACCTCGGCGAAGACGGCGGCCAGCGCCATGGCCGGGGTGACGCCCTCGCGGTGCGCGCGGGCGATCAGCCGCCGCCTGTCGTCGGGGGCCAGCCAGTGGTGCTTGCGCACGACCCGGTCGCCGGGCTGCGCGACGACCGGCAGCTCGGGCGGGCCGGACAGCTCGCCGAGCCGTCCGGCCCACCAGCGCCGGTCGCGCTCGCGGGCCTGCGCGCGGGGGTCGGCCGCCAGGTAGCGCGCGTAGCTGTAGCCGATCGGCGGCAGGCTCTCGCCCTCGTACAGCGCGGCGAGGTCGGCCAGCATCGTGCGGTAGCTCATCGCGTCGGCGGCGACCATGTCGACGTCCAGGTGCAGCCGGGCCTCGCCGGAGGGCAGCAGGCTCAGCCTCGCGTCGAACACCCGGCCGGTCTCGATGGGGAGCCGCTGGGTGGACATCTCCGCGCGCAGCCGCTCCAGCTCCGCCTCGGGGTCGGGGACGGCGCGCAGGTCGTGCACGGTGACGGCAGGTCCGGGCCGCTCCGGCAGGACGATCTGGGTGCCGTCGTCGCGGATCGCGGCCCGCAGCATCGGGTGCCGCTCGACAAGCGCGACGACGGCCCGCTCCAGGCGGCCGGGGTCGATCCGGCGGCCGTCGAGTTCCACGTACAGGTGCGCGGCGACGGAGCCGAGCGACTGGCCGGAGTCGCGGCCGATCCAGTAGGCGTGCTGCATGAGCGCGAGCGGAAAGGGCCCGTCCGGCTCGGTGGCGTCCTCGGTGGCGTCCTCGGTGGCGTCGGTCTCGCGGCCGCGTCCCGTCCCCGACCCCAAAGCCGCGTCGGCGTCCGCGTCCGCGGCGGGGGTCGTACCGGAGGTCGCGGTGGAGGCGGGGGCGCCGTCCCCATCGGGAGCGAGGGCGCCGCGCTCGGCGAGCAGTTCCCACCATTCGGCCAGCGTGGGCCGGCGCGCGAGCTCGGCGAAACCGACCTCGACGCCGAGCCGGCGCAGGCGGCCGGTCAGCCCCATCAGCTGGATCGAGTCCATGCCCAGCTCGATGAGGTTGTCGTCCGCCTCGACCGGCTCTCCGAGCAGTTCCGTCAGCGAATCGTGAAGTTCTTCCCTGGTCAGCACAGAGCTCCCCTTTAATCAGGTAAGGCTAACCTAATTTAGGTGTGTTCGATCGTCAACGCACGACCGGGCCGGAGCTCCGCGGGCCGCTCACGCCCGCCCCCTGGCCCCCTCGCTGGACAGCAGCCAGACCAGGTACACCCCGCCCAGCACGCCGGTGACCACGCCGACCGGGAGGGGAATCGGCAGGTGCAGCGTCACCAGGTCGCTGAAGACCAGCAGCGCCGCGCCCATCAGCGCGGACGGCACGGGCTGCGTCCCCGGGCGGCGGGTGAGCCTGCGCGCGAGCTGCGGCGCGGCCAGCGCGACGAACGGGACCGGGCCCACCGCCGCGGTCGCCACCGCCACCAGGCCCACACCGGTCACCACCAGCGCGGCCCGGGTCCGCTGGACCGGCACGCCCAGCGCGAGCGCGGCGTCGTCACCCAGCTCCCCCATGCGCAACCGGCGACCGAACGCCAGCGCGACCGGCACCAGCACCACCATGGCCGCGGCCAGCGGCCAGGCGTGCTGCCAGCTCCTGCCGTTCAGGCTGCCGGTGAGCCAGAACGCCGCCTCGTACGCCTCGCGCAGCTCGGCGCGGGTGATGAGGTAGGCGTTGAAGGACTCGAGCATCGCGGCCGCGGCCACCCCGACCAGGACCAGCCGGTAGCCGTGCACCCCGCCGCGGTAGGCGACCAGGTAGACGGCGAGCGCGGTCAGCACCGCGCCCAGCACGGAGCTGGCCGCGACGGCCAGGGCCCCGCCGCCGACGACGAGGATCTGCACCAGCGCGCCGGTGGCCGAACCGGTGGTGAACCCGATCAGGTCGGGGCTGCCCAGCGGGTTGCGCGTGATGCTCTGGAAGATCGCGCCGCTCAGTCCGAGGGCGATCCCGGCGAGCAGGCCGGTGACGGCCCGGGGCAGGCGGAGGTTGAGCACGATGAACTCGGTGGCCCGGTCCCCCTGCCCGGTCAGGGCGGCCAGCACCTCGGTGACGGAGAGCGGGAGCTCGCCGGTGCCGACCACGACCACCGCCGCCCCTAGGGCGATGCCGGTCAGGACGGCGCAGACCGCCACCGACCACGGCTCCCACCGCAGGGAGAACGTCCCGGCGCGCAGGACACGACTCGTGCTCACAGCTGGGGAACCCTTCCGCGACGGACCATCAGCGCCAGCAGGGGGGCACCCAGGAACGCGGTGACCAGCCCCGTCTCCAGCTCCCCGGGCGCCGCGACCACGCGGCCGAGGATGTCGGCCCACAGCAGCAGCACCGGCGCCAGCAGCAGCGAGTACGGCAGCACCCGGCGCTGGTCCGGTCCCGCCAGGGCGCGGACCGTGAACGGCACCGCCAGCCCGAGGAACATGATCGGCCCCACCGCCGCGGTGGCCGCGCCGCACAGCACCACGACGGCCAGCGCCCCCAGCGCGCGGGTCCGGCCGGGCCGCGCGCCCAGCGCCCGCCCGGTGTCCTCCCCCAGCGCCAGCGCGTTGAGCGGGCGGGCCAGCAGGAGCGCCAGCACCGTACCGGCCAGCAGGAACGGGCCGATCCGCAGGAAGACCTCCAGGTCGCGCCCGGAGAGCGAGCCGACCTGCCAGAACCGGAAGCCGCCGAAGCTGCGCGGGCTGAGCAGCATCAGCCCCGCGGTCAGGGAGCTGAACACCGCGTTGATCCCGGCACCGGCCAGCACCAGCCGGGCCGGGGCGGCACCGGAACGGCCGCGCGTCCCGACCGCGTAGACCAGCGCGGCCGCTCCGGCCGCCCCGAGGAACGCCGCCCACACGTAGACGAGGACGTCGTCCACCCGGAACAGGGCGATCACCGTCACCACGGCCACCGCGGCGCCCCCGTTGACGCCGAGCAGGCCGGGCTCGGCCAGCGGGTTGCGGGTCAGCGCCTGCATGAGCGCGCCCGCCAGGCCGAGCGCCGCGCCGACGCCCACGCCCAGCAGGGTCCGCGGCAACCGGAGCTGCTGGACGATCAGCGCGTTCTCCGAGCCGTCCGGGGCGAGGACCGCGGCCAGGGCCTGGCCCGGCGGGATGTGCTTGGCACCGATCACGATGCTCGCCAGCACGGTGAGCATCAGCAGGGCACCGAGCAGGCACAGGGCGGCGAACCGGCCGGGCAGGTACGCGCTCCTCGCGGGGGGAGGCGCGACGGGAGAGGAGACGACGGGGGGAGGCACGCGCTTCAAGTTAGCCCAACCTAACCGGACGTGGCGACGGACGCCCCGCCTCCCCGCCGCATCGCCGCCCTCGCCGCGGTTGCCATGGTCGCCGCGGTCGCCGCGGGGCCGACGCTCACCCCGTCCCCGCCCCGCCGTTCACCCCGTTCCCGGTTCGCCGCTCCCCCGGGACGCCGTTCGTCCCGTCCCCGCCCCGGCGTTCACCTCGTTCCGGGCCGGAGCGTGCCGTCCTTCACCCCGTTCCGGGTCCCGCCGGGACGCCGGAGCGTACCGGGATCGCCACCGCGTACCGCGCCGGGGCCGGTGGCGTCTCGGGACGCGCCGCGACACCGACGCGCTCGAGGGCCCTGCGGTAGGCGTTCATCTGCCCCGCCGGCGATCCGGCCCGCCCCCACAGGTCGCCGATCTCGCGCCAGAGCCGGGCCGTCTCCCGGCCGGCGACCGGAGCCACCGGGACCGCCGGAGCCACCGGAACCGCCGGGGCCGCCGGGTCCCCGTCGAGCAGGCGCTCGGCCTCCGCCAGCGCCGGTGCGGCGTCTTTGGAGCGTGCCAGGGCGAGTTCGGCCAGGATCACGGACGCCATGGCCGGCACCGTGCCGCGCGCGCCGTCGAGCAGGGTGAGCGCGCGGTCCACCAGGGCGGCGACGTCGTCCAGCGGCTCGGGGTACCCCGTACGGTCCGTGCCGCCGAGGTCGGCGGCGTCCGCCGTCCCGTTCACGCCGGCGCGCAGTCGCACGCGGGAGAGCACGAGCAGGCTGCGGGCATGCTCGGGCGTTCCGGGTGCCAGCGTGGAGAGGACGTCGACGGCGGAGGCCGCGAACTCCCCCGCCCGGGTCAGGTCGGCGGCGCCGGGCCGCGCGGTGGCGAGCCACGCCCAGTGCATCGCGCCGCGTACGTAGCGGCCGGCCTCCCGCGCGGGCCTGCCCGCGGCGATGGCGTCGTCGGCGAGCACCACGGCGAGCATGGAGTCCTCCTCGGCCGCGGCCAGGCTGGCCCGCCACAGCTCCAGGGCCTCCGAGCCGGGGCCACCGACCTGGGGGACACCGGACGCCGCCAGCACCCGCTCCGGGTAGGAGAGGTCGATCTCCGTCTCGGCGAGCACCGCGGCGAGGTCGAGGGCCAGGTCACCGCGGTCCAGCCCGAGCCGGTCGGCCATGGCGACCGCCTCGGCGCCGAGGTCCCCGGCGCGCAGCGTGTCGCCGGCGCGGTGGTAGCACCGGCAGAGCGCCACGACGAGCGGGAGGTCGGCCAGGCGTTCGGGATGCGCCGCGGCCTCGCGGCGGAGCCGCTCGTAGGCCTCGACCGCCTGTGCCGTACGGCCCTCCGCCTCCAGGGCGCGGGCCTGGCCGAGCCGCGCCTGGGCGCCGAGCACGGCCCCGTCGTGGTCGGCGGCCTTGACAACGGCCGCGAACCGGCCGGACGCCAGGGCCGGGTCGCCGTACAGCAGTTCCAGCTCGGCGTGGCGCAGGGCGAGCCCGGTGTCGACGCGCTGGTGCGGCTCGATCCCGTGGAGCAGGAACTCCGCGGTGCAGCCGAGCCGGTCGGCGAGCAGGCGGGTGACGACCGGGGTGGGAGTCCGCTTGCCGGACTCGATGAGCGACACGTAGCTGTCCGACAGGTCCGGTCCGGCCAGCTGCGCCTGGGACATGTGGTGGTTCAGCCGCAGTCCGCGGACGCGGTCGCCGATGGTCGCTTGACCGGCCATCACCGGAGCCGTTCCGCCGGGGGCACGATGAGATTCACGTCCCACTCCTTACGCACGGTTTACTGTCAATTACAGTAGATCGTACTGCTGTTCGTGGCCGGCGGCGCCGCGACGGCGAACCGTTTTGAACTCGCTCCACCGGGATCGCCCGAAGGCTCCCGGGCGGAGAGCGGTGTGATGATTGTTGTGATTCGGATACAAGTGGGCGCCAAGTGAGAGCGGGTACTTCTTCTATCGACTCTGAGACGTCGAAGGAGAACGATGTCCCCCTCCCTGGCCGCTCCCATAGCGCCGATCGCCGCCCACGAACTGCTGGTCTTCCTGCTCCAGGTCGGGATCCTGCTCATGCTGGCGGTGTCCCTCGGACGCCTCGCCGCCCGGTTCGGCATGCCCGCCGTCGTCGGGGAACTGTCCGTCGGCGTGATCCTCGGCCCCTCGCTCCTCGCCTGGGCCGCGCCGGGCGTGCACGGCTGGCTGTTCCCGGCCGTCCCCGAGCAGTACCACCTGCTCGACGCCGTCGGTCAGATCGGCGTGCTGCTGCTGGTCGGCCTGACCGGCATGCACATGGACATGGGGCTGGTCCGCCGCCGCGGCGGCACGGCCGCCGGCGTCAGCATCGGCGGCCTCGTCATCCCGCTGGCGCTGGGCATCGGCGCCGGCTTCGTGCTCCCGAAGGCACTGATCCCCGAAGGCACCGACGTCACGGTCTTCGCCCTGTTCATGGGTGTGGCGATGTGCGTCAGCGCGATCCCGGTCATCGCCAAGACCCTGATGGACATGAACCTGCTGCACCGCAACATCGGCCAGCTCACGCTGACCGCCGGAATGATCGACGACGCCTTCGGCTGGTTCATGCTGTCGATCGTGAGCGCGATGGCGGTCAACGCGGTCTCCACCGCCACGGTGCTGACCTCGTTCGCCTACCTGGTCGCCATCATCGTCTTCGCGCTCACCCTCGGCCGCCCGCTGGTCAGGCACACCCTGCGGCTCGCAGCCCGGTCCGACGAGCCCGGTCCCACCGTCGCCGCCGCGGCCGTCCTCGTCATCCTCGCCGGGGCCGGAACCCACGCCCTGGGCCTCGAGGCGGTCTTCGGCGCGTTCATCTGCGGCATCCTGATCACCACCGCGGGCAAGGTCGACCCGACCAGACTCGCCCCGCTGCGCACGGTCGTGCTCTCGGGGTTCGCGCCCATCTTCTTCGCCACCGCGGGGCTGCGGATGGACCTGACCGCGCTGGCCAGGCCCGAGGTGCTGCTCGCCGGTCTGGCCATCCTGGCCATCGCGATCATCGGCAAGTTCCTGGGCGCCTACGCCGGGGCGCGGCTGAGCAGGCTCAACCGGTGGGAGGCGCTCGCGCTGGGCGCCGGGCTCAACGCCCGCGGCGTGATCGAGGTCGTGGTCGCCATGGTCGGCCTGCGGCTGGGGATCCTCAGCGTGGAGGCGTACACCATCGTGATCCTCGTGGCGATCGTGACGTCCCTGATGGCGCCGCCGATCCTGCGGCTCGCCATGGCCAAGGTGGAGCAGACCTCCGAGGAGAAGATCCGCGAGGCCGAGCACCAGGCGTGGACCCGGCAGCCGGTGGGCGGTTCCGAACCGATCGTGTGACCCGCCACGAGGCGTGGTCCCCGACGGCGGGCCGGGTCCTCCCGGCCCGCCGCGTCCCCGGAACCCCGCCCCCGTGCGCGGCGGGGGCCCTACTCTTGCGCGGGCACCGGCCCGTCCTCGGCCACCGGCGGGTAGGTCTGCGCCCACCAGGCGTTCCAGCGGGACTCCAGGTCGGCGAACGCCGCCTCGTCGAGGCCGTACGCGGTGAGCACCATCATGACGGTGCCGTCCGGATGGGCGGGCGAGGACGGGTTCTGGCCGGCGACCAGCAGCCCGTCCCCCCAGCCCTCGACGGTGAGCCCGACCTGGTTGGCCGAGCGGAACCTGACCTGTCCGCGGAGCGGCTCGCCGGTGGGGCCGGTCACCTCGTACGGGCGCCCGGGGGGCAGATCGGCCGTCGCCGCGAGCCCGGCCGCCTCCAGCAGCGGCGTGGTCGCGGCTCCGGAGAGGAAGACCGTGCGCCGGTCGGCGCCGGGGTGGCGCTCCAGGGCGAACGCCAGCTGGTTGACGAAGGTGATCCAGCCCTCGGTGATGTCGTCGTAGTAGGCGTCCCACTCCGGATCGCCGCCGCGCGGGGCGCGGGTCAGCCGCAGGCGCGTCCGGTCGCCCAGGTCGGTCAGCTCGAAGACGTCGTCGCCCTGGATCTCCAGCCGGTGGTCCTCGGCAGACTCGACGGCCCCCTTGCGGTAGATGACGTCGATCTCCTCGTCGAGACCGTCGAAGTGCCAGCCGTGCCAGCGCCGGATCAGGGCGGGGTCGCGCAGGGCGTCCCAGACCTCGCCGACGGGCGCGGCGATGGTGACGTCGACGACGAACGGTTCATCGGTCATTCGGATACCTCCGGGTGTGGGTTCGGCGGGGCGTCGGCCCCGGGAAGAGGGCCGGTCGCCCGCTCCCTGCGGGCCGGGGCGGGGTGGCCACCGGCGACGAGGCGGTAGGGCCGCCCGCCGGGGGTGTCGAAGCGTTCCGCGACCCGGGCGAGGGCGTCGGCGAGCGCTTCGGTGAAGTCGTGCACGTCGCCGGGCTCGGCGAAGCGCACCTGCGCCTCCAGGGTGAACGTCAGCAGCCGGACGCCCTGCCGGTCGGCGGCGTCGGCCATCCGGGTGACGTCGCGCACGGTGTCGGCGGCCGCCTCGACGAGGTGCTCGGCGGCGTACCGGTCGGCGACGCGGCGGAACTCCGCGTCGGTCTCGGCGGCCACCTCGGCCTCGACCGCCACCGCGTCCGCCCCGGTCGTGCCGGTCGTGCCGTTCGGGCCGGTCGTGTCGCCGGGCTCCGCGGCCCCGGTGGTCTCCTCGGGGGAGGTGAGCACGCCGGGATCGACGAGGAACGCCTTGGCGGTCACGCGCATGACGCGCTCGACGAAGCCGCGCCGCGGGCGCTCCTCCACCAGCTCGATCAGCCCGGCCTCCTCCAGCACCTTGAGGTGGTAGCCGACCCGCTGCCGCGGCAGGCCGAGGTCGGCGGCGAGGCGGACCGCCGAGGCGGGCTCGCGCAGGCGGCCGAGGAGACGCCGGCGGATCGGGGTGAGCGCCAGACGCAGGCGGTCGGGCTCGTCCATGAGCGTCATCTCGGTCGCGGCCATGCTGCATCAAAGCATTGGACAAATTAATCTGTCAAATGACGGTAGGGGTGGCGTCCCGCACCGTCCGTCACCCCGTGGGGCCCGAACGAGGACGCCGGTGCCGCCGTCCGGCCGGACGGGTCCCCGTCCGGCTGGGCGTCAGCCCTTCGGTGACGCAGGCTTCCCCGTGCGCTCCGGCTCTCCCGCGTGCTCGGGCACCGGCGCGTGCTCGGGCACCGGCGCGTGCTCGGGCACCGGCGCGTCGAGGATCACGGTAAGAAGGGTCATACCGCTAAATTATTACAGAACATTGAACTATTCACCACAGTGAAGTAATTGGAGCGAGATGGACGGCGCCGAACTGGGCTGGGAGCTGAGCACCGCGGTGGTGATCTTCCACGAGGCGGTCGCGCGGCGGCTGGGGCTCAGCGCGATCGATCACAAGGCCCTGGGGGTCGTCACCAGGAAGGGCCCGCTGCCCGCCGGGGCGCTCGCCGCCGAGCTCGGGTTCGGTGCCAGCGCGATCACCGCCCTGGTCGACCGCCTGGAGCGGGCCGGGTACGTGCGGCGCGTCCCCGACCCGGCCGACCGGCGGCGGGTGCTGGTCACCGCCACCTCCGGGCGCACCCCCGACCTCGGCGCCATCTTCGCCGGGCTCGGCCGCGAGATGGGCGCCTTCATGGCCGAGTACGACGAGCGCGAGCTGGCCCTGATCCACGACTACGTGACCAGGACCATCGCGGTCCTGAAGGACCAGACCGCCCGCCTGTCCTCGGCCGAGGACTCGTGACGTCCCCCGATGGCTCCGGGGAAACGTCCCCGGCGCGCGACGAGGAGGGCGGACGACGGCGCCGCGAGGCCGCGCGGCACGCCCCGGGACCGGCCCCCGGCCCGCCGGGGGCCACGCCCGGTCCGTCCGGCCGGCACGCGGCGCGCGTCGCCGCCTGGCTGCGGGCGCGTCCCGCCCGCGCGGGCGGCACCCGCGTCCTGGCCGTCGAGGGACGGTCGGGATCGGGCAAGTCCACCCTCGCCACCGCCGTGGCCGCCGGGCTGGGCGCGCCCGTCGTGCGGATGGACGACCTCTACCCCGGCTGGGACGGCCTGCTGGGCGGGGTGGACGCGCTGGTCCGGTGGGTCCTGCGGCCGTTGGGCCTGGACGGGCGCGCGCGGTGGAGGCGCTACGACTGGACGGCGGGCGGCTACGCCGAATGGCACGAGGTACCGGACACCGGGGTCCTCGTCATCGACGGCACCGGCTCCGGAGCCCTGGCCGCCGCGCCGTACCTGAGCGGCCTGGTGTGGCTGGAGGCACCCGACGAGGTGCGCAGGACCCGCGCGCTGGAGCGGGACGGCGACCTCTACGCCCCGCACTGGGAGCGCTGGGCGGCCCAGGAGGAGAGGTTCCACGCCCGCGACGACGTCCGGAGCCGCGCGGACCTGACGATCGCCACCGGCTGAGCCGCCGCATCCCCTGCCCCCCGGGCGCGCGGCGGGTGGCCGCACGGACCTGGCGATCCCGCCCGCTGGACCGCCCCTCCCGCCCGGGCGTGCGGCGGTCAGCCGCGCGGGACGGCGGCGATGGCCTCGACCTCGACGAGGAGTCCGGGGGCGGCGAGGGCGGCGACCACGATCAGCGAGTGCGCGGGCCAGTCGCCCTCCGGGAACCAGCGGGCGAACACCTCACCCTGTGCGGCCCGCGAGCCCGCCAGGTGCTCCGTACCGGAGAGCATGGTGAACAGCTTGACCAGGTGCTCGGGCCCGGCTCCGGCGGAGCGCAGCAGGCTCTCGATGTTGGCGAAGACCTGCCGGGTCTGGGACTCGGCGTCCGTCCCCGCCAGGGTGCCGTCCTCCATGACGCCGACCTGGCCGGACATGACCAGCAGCTCGTGACCGGCGGGCACGGACGCCAGGTGGCTGTACCGGCCGAGCGGCGCGGCCGGGCCGTCGGGGTTCCAGCGGCGGATCATCGGTTCTCCTCGTCGTCTGTCGGCGCGTCACGGCGCGTGCCGCGGGGGCACGGCCGGCGTCCCGGGCGGTCTCCGGGACGGCGGCCGTCCCCCTGCCCGAATGGCGACACAACCCTAGACCTCGCCCGGCGAAGGCAGGTCCGCGGGCGTCCCGACGGTCACGGGCCTTCCCCGGACCCGTGTCCGCGTCCTCGCCGGACGCGTGGACCTCACCTGGTGAGGATCCTCCACGAGGCCACCGCGGACGACGTGGAGTACGTCTTCGGCGACTCCGTCGGCACGCTGGAGCAGGACGGCGACGGGGTGAACGTCACCTTCGAGCGGGGCGGAGCCCGCCGCCTCGGCCTGGTGATCGGCGCCGACGGCCTGCGCTCCCTCACCCGTTCCCTGACCATCGGCGAGGAGGGGCGTTTCCTGCGCCACCTGGGCCACTACGTCGCCGCCGCGAACGTGAGCAAGGACATGGGCGTGGACGGCGAGGTGGTGCTGCGGGACCCTCCGGCGGCCGGAAGGGGACGTACCGGCTCCGACCAGGTCGGATTAGCCGCGCGCCGGTGCGGGGAGGCCTCAGATGACGCCGGACGGGGGACGCGGAGCCGGAGGAGCCCCGGACTCGCACCGGCGTCACCGTTCTCGGCAGGAGAAATCCCATGACTGGACGCGTATCGGCTCCCGGCGACCTCGGCCGCCGGATCGCCAGGCGGCGCGAGGACCTCGGCCTGACCCGGGAGGAACTGGCCCTGCGGGCCGGGATCGACCCCGGGTACCTCGCCTACCTGGAGGAGACCGTGGCCTCGCCGAACCCCGGGACCGTGAACCGGGTGGCCACCGCCCTGGACACCCGGCCGGAGGAACTGCTCGGCGGGAACACCGGCCCGCCGTCGGGGTACGACGTGTCGCCCGGGTCCGGCCTGTCGTCGGGGCACGGGCCGCCGTCGGTGCCCGGCCGCTCGTCCTGGGACGACAGGTCGTCCGGGGAGGAGCGGCCGTCCGGGAATGACAGGTCGTCCGGAGGCGATCGGCCCCCCGGGGACGAGCGGCCGTCCGGCAGTGACCGGCCCTCCGGGGGCGACCGGCCGTCCTGGTACGGGCGGCCGTCCTCCGCGGCACGGTCGCAGCGGCTCGACCGGGACGAGTGCCTGCGGCTCATCACCCCCGGCGGGGTGGGACGGATCGCCTTCGAGGGCGTCGGCGGACCGGTGATCCAGCCGGTCGACTACGCCCTGCACGGCGATTCGGTGATCTTCCGTACGGCCTGCGGCGGCCCGCTGGAGGAGACCCCGCACCTCGACGTCGAGGGCGTCGAGACCAAGGTCGCCTTCGAGGTGGACCGGATCGACGACGCCGGCCGCGAGGGCTGGAGCGTGATGGTGCGCGGCGGGATCGACCAGGTCTCCTCCGAGGAGGACCGGGCGGCCCTGGCGGCGCTGGGCGTACGGCCCTGGACGGACGGCGAGGAGGAGCCGTACCTGCGGATCTCCGCGAACGAGGTCACCGGCCGGCGCATCCGGCGCGGCCCGTGACGGCCGCGCGGCACAGCAGGGCGGCCAGCGCCCGGGTGACGCCCGCCGAGCCGGTACGGCGCTCGACGGCGGCGAACATGGGCGAGGGGTTGCACTCCAGCACCGCGAACGTGCCGTCGTCCCTCCGGCGCACGTCGACGCCGGTGAAGGTCAGCCCGCACGCCCTGGCCGCGCGCAGGCAGGCGTCGCGCTCCTGCTCGCTCGGCGGCTCCGGGAGCACGGCCCGCTCGGCCCCCCGGAAGTCCAGCTCCTCGGAGACGATCTCGTACGAGGCGGCCACCTCGCCGTCCACCACGTACACGCGCAGGTTGCGGCCGGGCACCTCCTCCTGGAAGAGCACCGGCGCGGTGGCCAGCAGCCGCAGCCGTTCGGGGCGCAGGTCGTCGGGGGTGATCCGGCGGCACAGGGCGCCCCCGGCGAGCGGTTTGTAGACGACCGGCCCCGCGGTGGCGCGCGCGAAACCGGCGACGGCGTCGGGATCGTTGGTGGCGAGCGTGCGGGGCACCGGCACCGCGGCCTCGCGCAGCCTCCGGAGCTGGTCGAGCTTGAGGAAGTGCTGGCCCAGCGTCTCGGGAGGGTTGACGAGCACCGCGCCGCCGTGCCGCAGCGCGGTGACGAAACCGAACGTGAACGAGCGGCGCTCACGCCCCCCGGCGTACGCCGAGCGCTGCTCGCGCTCCCGTTCCTCCGGCGTGACCCCGCCCCGATCTCCCCGGGCGTCGTCCCGGGCGTCCTGACCGGGCCGCCCGCCCTGCCCCGGCCAGGGGGCGAAGGGCAGCGGGAGCGGCATGGAGCGCAGGTACCAGGCGCGGACGGCGGTGACGTCCACCCCCGGGGCCGAGGGCGTCCCGTCGAGCAGCGAGAGCCTCGACCGTGCCGGAAACCCCGACAGGTCGAGGACGACGGGCTCGGCGCCACGCTCCCGCAGGGCGGCGGTCACGTTCGCCACCTGCGGGTCGCCCGGCGGGCCGATGATCCCCCAGCGGGTCATGTCGGGCCCCTACGCGCCGGCGCGACCCCAGCCGTGGTCGTCGCCCTCCTCGCCGAGCGCGTAGGTGGTGGGGCCGTCGTCCCCCTCCTCGCCGATGGCCAGCGTGGTCGGGTCGTCTCCGCCCTCCGCGTAGGTGTACGTCAGCGCGGCCCCGGACCCCCGGCGGGTCTCACCCGCCAGGCTGCCGGGAAGGTCGGTGATGAAGTGCGCGAGCTCTGCCATGGTCTCAGCCTCCGGTCGGTCCCGTCAGGACGTCGTCACTGCGGGTAACCATATACGCGCGGGGCGTTCGTGTCGCCGCGCGAGACCGGTCCCCGGCCGGTGCCGCGCCGGCCGGGGACGGATCCTCCCGTTCCTCCCTCGGGACGTCCGGAAGGGTGGCTCAGGGGCGGTGCACCTCGAACGAGGAGAGCTGCGCGGCGGGCCAGCCGGTGTTGCCGGTGACGGTCACCCGCACGTACCTGACGGCCGCCGCCGGGAACGTGACGGTCACGGTGTTGCCGGTGGCCGGGTCGAAGACGTGGCCCCGTGAGCCCGCCAGGGTGGTGAACGACGTGCCGTCGGCGGAGCCGAGCACCGACAAGGTCTGGGTGCGCCTGGACCAGGCGGCGGCCGGCGGCACCCTCAGCACCACGCGCCCGGCCTGGACCGGCGCGCACAGGTCGACGGTGATCGACTGCGGGAAGGCGTGGTTGACGCTCTCCCAGTAGGTGGACGCGTCGCCGTCGACGGCGTTGGCCGCCACGTAGTTCTGCGTGACGCCGCTCGCGACGACCGGCCTGCCCCTGGCCAGGTCACCGGCGTTCGGGGAGCAGCCGGGCGGGGGCCCGGTCGTCGCGGTCACCGTGCCCGAGGGCGGCGAGGTGTTCCGCGCGGCGTCCCTGGCGACGACATAGAAGGAGTAGGCGGTGGACGGGGTGAGGCCGGTGACGGTCAACGACGTGCCGGTGGTGCTCCCCACCAGCGGGTCGACGGCGCCGGCCTCGCGGTGGACGTCGTAGCCGGTCACCCCGACGTCGTCGGTGGAGGCGGTCCAGCCCACGGTCACGCTGGTGGGCGAGGCCGGGACGGCCCGCGCCGCGCCCGGTGCGGTGGGGGGACGCGTGTCGCCCTGGCCGCCGGCCCTGCGGGTCTCGAACTCCGTCGCCCAGTACTTCGTCCGGTCCAGGTACGCGGTCTCCGCGGCGGTCCCGGTCCTGCCGTAGGCGCCCTCGTAGGTCTGGTAACCGAACCCGGCCGGCGGGGTGGAGTCGGCCGGTTCGATGGAGCTGCCCTCGTGCCACTCGTTGAACGAGGTGACCGAGACCCAGGTGGGCAGGCCGCCCTTGGCCGGGTCCAGGGCGTTGGACCACTCCAGGTCGTAGGTGGCGCCGCCCGCGCGGCCGAGGGTCGGGGTGGTGTTGCCGGGCACGGCGCGGTCGTCGATGTAGCCGGGGGCCACGGAGGGCGCCCAGATCAGGCCGTTGCGCCTGGCGTACGCGCTCGCCTCGGCCCAGCCGGGCGCGGTGGCACCGGCGATCCCGTCGTAGGTGTACATCCCGGAGAAGTGCGCGATCTTCGAGGTGTCGGTGGTCTGGGCGAGCACGATGTTGTTCGCGGTGACCTGGCCGAGCGCCGACCAGTCGGTGATGCGCAGGCTCTCGAAGACGTAGAACGCGGCCCGGCCGCCGTGCTCGGCCGAGCGGTAGAAGGCGGAGTGGGAGCCGTAGCGGTCGTTGATGTAGCGGATGTCCGCCACGGTGGAGGCCGCGGTGCGCCCGCCGTAGGGCTCCAGGTGCCAGGCGACCTTGATGCCGTGGCGCGCGGCCGCGTCCAGCACGCCCTGGGCGATGCGGTCCTCGGGGCCGCCGACGCCCCACCAGCTGTAGACGATGACGCCGACCCCGGCCTGCTTGATCCACTGCATGTGCCGGGTGACGGCTCCGGCGTGGTCTGCGGAGTCGTAGGCGCCCAGGGTGGGGTAGAGGTCGGCGCCGATGTCGTCCGGCGGGGTGTGGCCGCCCTGCTCCCAGTGCCGCCAGCCCCCGCTCACCTGGGGGTTGCCGTACCAGGGGTAGTAGAACAGGTGGACGTTGGAGGACTGTTCCGGGACGGCCGCGCCGCGGGCCGCCGGTGGCGCCTGGGCGCCGGTCCAGCACAGGGCGGCCAGCAGGATCGCCAGCACGGTCATGGCGCGGCCGCCGAGGCGGTGCGGGCGGGTGGGGGATCGGTCGGATGTCGTCATCGGCTGACCCTTCGTCACGCCGGGCCGGATCGCCGCGGGACGCGCCGTCACCGCGATCCGGCCTGATGGGGGGTGGGGGTGCCGCCGGTCACCTGGAGATCAACGGGCGGCGCTGCTGACACCATAAGATGACGAGCAGATGTCTGCAATGTTTCTACTTATTTTTGCAAAATACATATTCATTTCTCGCGACGGGGACGCGGCGGATCGGGTGCCGGACCGGCCGGGCCCTGGCACCGGAGGGGTAGGGGGCGATCCGCCCTGTGGTTTTCCGCAGGGGGAAGGGAGGGATCTCGCAATGGTCCGGGCCCGGGGGCGCTCCCTACGGTCGGACGATGCCCGAACTCGACATCACCGGCGGCCCGGTGTTCCGGCGTCTCGCCGCCGGTCTCTCGGCGGCCTGCGTCCTCGCCCTGGCGGCCGTCCCGCCCGCCGCCGCCCTTTCCTCGTCCCCGTCCTCGTCCCCGTCCTCGTCCTCGTCTGCGCCCTGGTCCCCGTCCGGCTCCCGGACCTGGACTCCCCCGGCGGTTCCGGGCGGACCGGCCTCCCCGGGCGCGGGATCCCCGCCGGCGTCGAGGACCGCGGCCGGGGCCGGGCGCGAGATCGACCCCGCGGCCGTCGACCGGTTCGTGAGCGCCTACCGCGAGGCCACCGGCCTGCCCGGGGTCGCGGTCGCCGTCACCCGGGGCGCGAAGGTCGTGCACGTCGCCGGTTACGGCCGCACCGCCTCCGGCGAGCCGGTCACCGAACGGACGCCGATGGCCGTCGCCTCGCTCAGCAAGTCCTTCACCTCGCTCGCGGTCATGCAGCTCGTGGAGGAGGGGAGGGTCAGGCTCGACGCGCCGGTGCGCGAGGCGCTCCCGGAGTTCACGATGGCCGACCCCCGGGCGGCGCGCATCACCGTCCGGCAGCTGCTGGACCAGACGTCGGGGATGGCCACGTCGGTCTTCCGCGAGAGGAGCCTGCCCCAGCCGCGTTCCCTGCGCGAGGCGGTCGCGCGCCTGCGCGGGGCACGGCTGGCCGCCGACCCCGGCACGCGGTGGAGCTACCACAACACCAACTTCCAGGTCGCGGCAAGGCTGGTCGAGGTGGTGGCCGGGGTGCCCTTCGCCGAACGCCTGCGGACCCACGTGTTCGGCCCGCTCGGCATGCGCGACAGCCGCACGATCGACACCGAACGGGACCTGCCGCCGACCGCGCGCGGGCACCTGCACCTGCTCGGCGTCCCGATCGCCCTCGCCGAACCGCACGGGTTCGGCAACGGCTCGGGCGGAGTGATCAGCAGCGCGGCCGACATGGCGCGGTGGATGATCATGCAGGCCGGCCAGGGCACCGGCCCCGGCGGTGTGCGCGTCGTCTCCGCCGAGGGCGTGGCCGAGATGCGCACCCCGTCCCGGATCAAGCGCTCGTACGCGCTGGGCTGGGCGCTCGACACGACCGAGGGCGGCGCGCCGGTCGTGGAGCACGACGGCGACCTGTCCACCGCCACGGCCCGGCAGACGCTGCTGCTCCGCTCCGGCCACGGCATCGTGGTGATGGCCAACACCGGAACCGCCTACGACGACAGCGGTGCGATCGCCGACGCGCTGGTCGCCATGGCCGAGGGGAGGAAGCCCGGACCGCCGCCCTCCCCCTCACCGTTCCTGCTCGTCGACGCCGCGTTCGCGCTCGCCGCCGTGCTGACGCTCGCGCTCGCCGGACGAGGTCTGGTCCGCTCGCGCCGCTGGGCGGCACGGCACGCCGGGCGCCCGGGGTGGCGGACGGCGGCCCGGCTGCTGCCGTACGCGGCGCCGGGGGTGCTCTGCCTGACGATCACCGATGTGTTCCGGGTGCTGTCCCGAGGGGGCGACGCCACCTGGGCGCACGTGGCCTACCTCTACCTCTCGTTCGTGATCTGGCTCCTCCTGGCCGCCGTGGCCTGCGCGCTGCTGCTCCTGGCCCGCCTGCGGCACCTGGTCCCGGCCGGCGCGGGTCAGGCGCCGAGGTAGCGCAGCACGGCCAGCACGCGCCGGCTGTAGCCGGGGACGTGGACGAGCCCGAGCTTGTCGAAGATCGCGTTGACGTGTTTCTCCACCGCGCTCTGCGAGACGTGCAGGCGCTCGGCGATCGCGGCGTTGACGAGGCCCTGGGCCAGGTGCTCCAGCACCTGGGTCTCCCGCGGGGTGAGCCTGCCGAGCGGGTCGGCGCGCGTGGTGCGGGCCAGCAGCCGCCTGACCACCTCCGGATCGAACACCGTCCCGCCCGCGCCGACCCGCTCCAGCGACTCCAGGAACTCCCCCACCTCGGTGACCCGGTCCTTGAGCAGGTACCCCAGCCCTTCGGGTGCCCCGGTGAGCAGCCGGGAGGCGTAGGTCGTCTCGACGTACTGCGAGAGCACGAGCACGCCGACGTCCGGCAGGCGCTCCCGGATCGTCAGCGAGGCCCGCAGCCCCTCACCGGCCTGGCCCGGCGGCATGCGCACGTCCACGATCGCCACGTCGGGACGGTGCTCGTCCACGGCCTCCAGCAGCGCCGCCGCGTCGCCCACCGCCGCCACGACCGCGTGGCCGGCCTCCCCCAGCAGGCGGACCAGTCCCTCCCGGAACAGCACGGAATCGTCGGCGAGGACCAGTCGCATGGGGGCTCCGGAGGTGGGTGCGGGTGCCTGCGGGGGAACCCGTCGGGCGGACACGAGGGGACACGAGGGGACACGGACCGGAAGAGGCCGGACGGGACCCGGCCGGGACGACGGGGGGTTCACCGGGGGGCATCGGTCCCCCGGGGCGGTGCCGCGGGCCCGCCGAGGGGCAGGACGGCCGTGATCCTGGTCGGGCCGCCCGGGGGGCTGTGCACCGCGAACGTGCCGTCCAGGGCCAGCACCCGACGCTCCAGCCCGGACAGGCCGCTCCCTGCGGGGTCCGCCCCGCCCCGGCCGTCGTCGGAGATCTCCACGGTGACGGCGTGCCCGTCCTCGTCCAGGACCACCAGGACGCCCGTGGCGGCGGCGTGCTTGGCGGCGTTGGAGATGGCCTCGCGGACCACGAAGTAGACGGCGGTCTCGACCTCGGAGACGGGACGTTCGACGAGGCCGTAGCGGACGGTCACCGGCAGGCCCGCCTGTTCCGCCACCCCGGTGAGCGCGGCGCGCAGGCCCAGCTCGTCCAGGGCGGAGGGGTAGATCCGCCAGGCGACGCCGCGCAGCTCCTCCAGGAGGCGGCGCGACTCCGCGTGGGCCTGCTCCACCAGCCCGGCGACCACGGCCGGGTCACTCCCGTGCCGCGCGCGGCCCAGCAGCATGCCCAGGGCCACGCCCCGCTGCTGGACGCCGTCGTGCAGGTCGCGCTCGATGCGCCGCCGCTCGTCGTCGACGGCCCGCACGATGCCGCTGCGGGAGGCGGTCAGCTCCGCGATGCGGCGGCGCATCGCCTCCCGCTCCCCGGGGCCGGCGAGGCAGGCGGCCAGCCGTCGCTCCGCGGTCACCGTCACCGCGCCCCACAGCGCGGCCGCTCCCAGCAGGACCAGCCCGTGGGCGGTGCCCAGCGGCCCGCTGTCGACCGTCAGGCGCACGCCGGGATACCGCAGCGGGACCGGGTACGAGGTGCCGGAGAGCAGCCCCTCGACACCACCGGCCAGGAACAGCAGGCCGACGAAGAGGCCGGTGAACGTCAGGTAGCTCGCGAGCGCGCCGAACGTCGCCCGCAGCGCGAGGTAGCGGTACCGGTTCCCGGCCGGGACCTCGCCGAGGTGGTGGTCGAACCACGCCGCCAGCCGGGCCCGTTCCAGCGCGACCAGCAGCTCCGCCCCGGCCGCCGCGAGGCGCCGGGCGGCCCGGCGGCCCGCGGGCCACGTCCCCGGGACCGCCAGCAGCACGCCCGCGACGCACAGGAAGCCGAGCTCGGCGACGCCGGTCACCCCGCCTGCGGCCAGTCCGACGAGTCGCCGTGCGGCCCGCGCGACCGGCGCCCCGGCCCGTCCGGACCGGCGCGCCGGTCGCGGCGGGACGGTCGTCCTCGACGTCGTGGGCATGGTCGGCATGGTCGGCATGGTCGGCATCGGATGAATTGTATTGACCTCTCCCCGGCCGGCCACGACGACCGCGCGGGCACGGACACGGGCGTGGGCGGGCACGCCGTCCGGGCCGGTGCCGGGACGGATGACGCCGGCCGAAGCAGGTGATTAAAAGGGGAAAAACAGTCAAAGGCGCGAAAATGGCCGAAGGGTGCCGCGATCGCGAATTGCGTTGACCGATTACTGGAGATTAGTCATATTTGCGCAATGACGAAACCACGTACGCTCGCCGGAGCGATGCTCGCAGCCGTTCTGCTGACCGGCTCCGTCGCCGCCCCCGCCACCGCCGCGTCCCAGGAGAGCGTCGCCGTCTCCTCGACCGAGGCCGCCGCGCGGCCGGGCAACGGAAAGATCCTCTACAACCGCATCAGCGGTGGCCTGGGCAGGCTGAAGATCAAGAACGGCAACAGCAGGGACGCCGTCGTCACGCTGGTCCGCGGCAGGTCCAAGGCGATCAGCGTCTACGTCCGCGCGCGGTCCACCGCCTCCGTCAGGGAGGTCAGGGACGGCACCTACACGATCTTCTTCACCTCCGGCTACCGGTTCAGCACCTCCCGGGGCAGGTTCGCCAGCGCTCCCTCTTACCAGCGCTTCACCCAGAAGCTGAGGTTCAGCACGACCGCGACCAGCTCGACCGTCTGGACCCTGACCATCAACCCCGTCAGGAACGGCAACGCCCGGACGACCGGCGTCAACCCCAGGGACTTCCCGGCCTGATCCGGCGGGTCCGGCGGATCCATTCCCCCCTTCCCACGTCCCACCGACCACGGGCGGCGCCCGCGGCGTCTCGCAGGAGCCGCGGGCGGCTCCGACTCGTCGGCGGCGGAACGGAATAGCCCTGCCCTGGGCGGGAACACACATGTGCGGCGGAGGCTCTCCGGGGCGGCGAAGGCCACGACGGCGAGCCAGGCGCCGCAGCATCCCGTCGCGGGACGTACCTTGAACTGCACGGGTTGTTGTATCTGACCAGACCTGGGGAAGGTGTGAACGCCATGGAAGCCGCCACCGTGGAGGGCACCGTCGACGAAGAGGAACTCGTCCTGACGGACGACGACGAGGTGCCCGCCGCCCTGGAGTCGAGCGTCGGCGCCAGCACCGACCCGGTCAAGGACTACCTCAAGCAGATCGGCAGGATCCCGCTGCTCAACGCCGAGCAGGAGGTCGAGCTCGCCCGGCGGATCGAGGCCGGGCTGTTCGCCACCGAGCGCCTCAACGAGGCCGACCGGCTCCAGCCCGACGTCCGCGCGGAGCTCGAATGGCTCGCCGAGGACGGCCACCGGGCCAAGAACCACCTGCTGGAGGCCAACCTCCGCCTGGTGGTCTCGCTGGCCAAGCGCCACACCGGCCGCGGCATGCTCTTCCTGGACCTGATCCAGGAGGGCAACCTGGGCCTGATCCGCGCGGTCGAGAAGTTCGACTACACCAAGGGCTTCAAGTTCTCCACGTACGCCACCTGGTGGATCAAGCAGGCGATCACCCGTGCGCTCGCCGACCAGGCGCGGACCATCCGCATCCCGGTCCACATGGTCGAAGTGATCAACAAGCTGGCCCGCGTGCACCGGCAGATGACCACCGACCTGGGCCGCGAGCCCACCCCCGAGGAGCTCGCGGTCGAGCTGGAGATGACCCCGGAGCGGGTCGTCGAGGTGCAGGGGTACGGGCGTGAGCCGATATCCCTGCACAGCCCCCTGGGCACCGAGGGCGACAGCGAGTTCGGCGACCTCATCGAGGACTCCGAGGCGATCACCCCTGAGGACGCGGTGGCCGCCGCGCTGCTGCAGGAGCAGCTGCACACGATCCTGGAGGCCCTCTCCGAGCGTGAGGCCGGGGTGGTGGCGATGCGGTTCGGGCTCGGCGACGGCCGCCCCAAGACCCTGGAGGAGATCGGCCGCGCCTACGGGGTGACCCGCGAGCGCATCCGGCAGATCGAGTCCAAGACCATGACGAAGCTGCGCCACCCCTCCCGCTCCCGCGCGCTGCGCGACTACCTGACCTGATCCCTTCCCGTCCTTCCCGCGAACCGGATCGGACCGGCCGCTCCGATCGGCCCGCCCCCGGGACACGTCCCGCCGAACGGCGCGAAAGTGATGCAACCGGACGGGCCGGGCGGCCCGAAACATCGGGCAAGGGCCGGAGGATCACACAGGGACGTGATCTTCCGGCCGCCTGTCTCTCCCCGCCTCCCCTACGCGATCAGACGCCCTGACGGTCCGCCCTCCGTACGCGATCAGGCACCCTGACGGTCCACCTGTCGGGCCAGCCGCTCCAGGCTGTCGCCGAGCGCCCGGTCGACGGCCTCGGCCGGCGGGGCGTGATCCTCGTCGAAGAACGACAGGTGGATCGTCACCTCGCTCTCGTTCTCCCCGCTGTCGGCCACCTGGAGCCATCCGGCGTACCGGCCGTTGTCGCGGGTGCCCCACTCCATCCGGAGCTGGTCGCGTTCGGCCCGCAGCAGCGCGCGGGCGTCCGTTCCGGTGGAGTCCTCGTGCACGGTCACCGCGGGCGGCTGCTCCCCGGCGTGCACGTGCAGGTCGCGCGGGAGCCAGTCGTCGAGCCCGTCCAGGTCCTCCGCCCGGTCGAACACCACCCCCGGCGGCGCCGCGATCCTGCGGGAACGCTCGTATTCACTCATACCTACTCCTTCAGCGTGGAGACCCCCTGACCGCGTCCCGTGCGGGTCGTCGGCCGGTCGTCGTCCCCGGTCGAGGACGTTGATCGACGACTTACCCCCCACCGCCGGGTCCATCCACGAAATCCGAGGTCGAGCCGGGCCCGGCCGGGCACGCGAGCGGGACGGCGCGCCGGTCCGGCTTCGGAGGACGCGGGGCCGGGGAGGAACCCGGTGGCCTCCGGCGTCGTTGTGCCTGAAGGTGCGCCGAGATCGCGTGCGGAACGCCGGGCGCGCCGCGGCGTGTCCCGTTCCCGGCCCGGTGACCTCCGCGAACGTATCGAAACGGAATGAGACATGCACGTCCCTCAGGATTCCGACCCCACGGCGACACCCTCGCCGGCCCAGGACCCGTCCCCGCGGGCCTCCCACCCGCCCCAGGACCCGCGGGTCCCCGGCTCACCCCCCGGACCGGGGGTCCCCGGCCCGCCGTCGGTCCCACAGACACCGGGCCCTCCGTACGATCCGCGGACACCGGGCCCGCCATCAGGCCCGCCACCGGGTCCGCCACCGGGTCCGCCCTTGGGCCCACCATCGGGCCCGCCGGTCCCCGGTCCTCCGTACGATCCACGGGTCCCCGGCGGGTACGGCCCGTCCGGGCAGTACCCCCCACCCCCGAGGCCGACCCCCTGGTTCGTGGCGGCCCCGTCCGGTACCCGCTACGACCGGCTGGCCCGTACCCCCCTGCACGCCTGGTGGCGGCCCGTGCTGGGCACGCTCGCGGGCCTGCTCGGCGTCATGCTGGTCATACTCGCCGTGGTCCTCGGCGGCACGCTGATCGCCGCGTTCACCGGTGCCGGGATCTCCGGGTCGGGGGAGCGGATGTTCGAGGACCCGGTCCTCGAACTGGGCGTCAACCTGTTCGCCATCGCCGCCACCCTGCCCGTCGTGTACGGGATCGCCGCGTGGATCCAGCGCCGGCCGCCCGGCACCCTGTCCTCGGTCATCGGCCGCCTGCGGTGGCGGTGGATGGCCTGGTGCGCGGCGGTGGCCACCGCCTCGGTGGTGCTGGGCCAGGGCACGGTCGCCCTCACCTACCTGGTGACCGGCGAGGACCTGGGCGAGCTGTTCGGCTGGGTCGGCTGGGAGCGCTTCCTGCCCGCCCTGATCGTCACCGTGCTCCTGGTGCCGTTCCAGGCCGCCGCCGAGGAGTACGTCTTCCGGGGCTGGCTGCTCCAGGCGTTCGGCGCCTTCCTCGCCAACCCCTGGCCGGGCATCCTGCTGAGCGCCGCCGGTTTCACCGCGGTGCACGCCTACGTCGACTGGGGCATCCTCGACGTCTTCGCGTTCGGCGCCCTGATGGGCTGGCTGGCGGTGCGGACCGGCGGCCTGGAGGCCGCCATCGCGCTGCACGTGGCCAACAACGTGCTGGCGTTCGGGGTGAGCGGGGCCGACGGGTCCCTCGACGAGGCGCTGAAGCAGGGGTCGGTGCCCTGGCAGAGCCTGACGGGGACGGTGGTCCAGCTCGGCCTGTACGCGGTCGTGGTGGTGATCATGGCCAGGAGACGGAGGATCGAGACGTTCTCCCCCTGACGTCCCGGCCTCGGGGCCGTCGTCCCCTCGCGCCGGGGGGGGGGGGGGGGGGGGGGGGGGGGGGGGGGGGGGGGGGGGGGGGGGGGGGGGGGGGGGGGGGGGGGGTGTGGGGGGGGGGGGGGGGGGGGGGGGGGGGGGGGGGGGGGGGGGGGGGGGGGGGGGGGGGGGGGGGGGGGGGGGGGGGAGGGGGGGAGGGGGAGGGGGGGGGGGGGGGGAGGTTGCCCGCGCGGATGC